>NZ_JBFUCB010000001.1:0-68187 GCF_056405435.1 Rhizobacter sp. P1_G5
TTCCTCGCCAACATGAGCCACGAGATCCGCACGCCGATGAACGTGATCCTCGGCATGTCGCGCCTGGCGCTGCAAGGCGACCTCGATCCGCAGCAGCACAACTACATGCGCAAGGTGCACCGATCCGCCGAATCGCTGCTGCGCATCATCAACGACATCCTCGACTTCTCGAAGATCGAAGCCGGCAAGCTCGACATGGAGGTCCTGACGTTCGACCTCGGCAACGTGATGGACGACCTCGCGAACCTGGTCGGCATGAACGCCGAGGAGAAGGGCCTGGAGCTGGTGTTCGCGTTGCCGCAGGACCTGCCCGCCATGCTCGTGGGAGACCCCTGGCGGCTGGGGCAGGTGCTGATCAACCTGGGCAACAACGCGGTCAAGTTCACCGAACGGGGCGAGGTCGTCGTGGCCGTCGAGGTGATCGAACGCGATGCGAGCTCGGTGCGCCTGCGCTTCGAGGTGCGCGACACCGGCATCGGCATCACGCCCGAGGATCAGCAGCGGCTGTTCAAGCCGTTCTCGCAGGCCGACTCATCGACGAGCCGCCGCTTCGGCGGCACCGGGCTGGGCCTTGCGATCAGTCAGCACCTGGTGCACATGATGGAAGGAGAACTCGGGGTCGACAGCACGCCCGGGCGCGGCAGCCGGTTCCACTTCAGTGCGCGCTTCGGCCTCGGGGCTGAACCTGCCACCCACGACGCGGCTGCGCAGGACGGCGGCCTGCCGGGTGCCCGGATGCTCGTCGTCGACGACAACGGCGCCGCGCGCGAGATCCTGGTGCAGATGGCCGGCGCGCTCGGGCTGCGCGCGTCGGACGCGCGCGGGGGCCACGAGGCCATCGACGCGGTCGCGGCGGCGGATGCACGCGGCGAGCCCTTCGACCTGCTCCTGCTCGACTGGAAAATGCCGGGCATGAACGGCGTCGACTGTGCCAGGCAGCTGGCGCGCATGCCGCTGGCGCACCCGCCACCCACCCTGCTGATGGTCACCGCCTTTTCCCGCGATGAAGTGGCGCGCCTGCTGGCGACCGAGCGGCTCGGCGTGGCGGCGACGCTGACCAAGCCGGTCACGCCTTCGACGTTGCTGGACGCCTGCCTGCAGGTGCGGGGCGTGCCGCGGCCGCATGCCCTGCGAAGCGGACTGCGCGAAGAAGCGCTGCAAGGCCACTGCGCCGCCCTGGCCGGCACGCGCGTGCTGCTGGTCGAGGACAACCCGTTCAACCAGGAGCTGGCGAGTGACCTGCTGGGCCGCGCGCGGATCGAGGTCCAGGTGGCGAACAACGGCCGCGAAGCCATCGGGATGCTGGCGCGCGAACGCTTCGACGCGGTGCTGATGGACTGCCAGATGCCGGTGATGGATGGTTATGCGGCCACGCGCGAATTGCGCAGCGACCCGGCGTGGCGCGACCTGCCGATCATCGCGATGACGGCCAACGCGATGGTCGGCGACCGCGAGAAGGTGCTGGCGGCCGGGATGAACGACCACATCGCCAAGCCGATCGACGTGGTCGACATGTTCGCCACGCTGGCGCGCTGGGTCCGGCCAGGCGCTGCCGGGGCGGGCCACGGTTTCCCGGGCATCGAGAGCGCTGCTGCGCTGGCCGCGCTGATGGGCGACGAGCGACTCTATCGGCGCCTGCTGGGCAAGTTCAGGGATCGGGAAGCCGGCTTTGCGGCGCGTTTCGGCGCTGCCCGTGCGGCGCACGACATGACCACGGCCACGCGCCTGGCCCACGACCTGAAGAGCGTGTCCGGCACGCTGGGGGCGACGGCCGTGTGCGCGGTCGCCGGGGCGCTGGAACATGCCTGCTCGAACGGAGCCGGCCCGGCGGACCTCGACGCGCTGCTCGCGGCGGTGGTCGAGCGTCTCGACCCGGTGCTCGCCGGCCTGCGCTCGCTCGAGGCCGCGCCTTCCCGCCCTGCCGACAGGCCCTAGAACCGCACGCGCAGCCCGGCCGCGACGCTGGTGCCGTTCTCGGCGTTCGTCAGCCGGTCGCTCATCACCACCGCATACGCATCGGTCAGCTTCGACAGCGCATGGTCGTAGCCGAGCGTGACGGTGCGGTTCTTCACCTCGCCCGGGTTGAAATCGGCATTCGCCTGGCCGTACTGCGCCACGACCTTGCCGAGCGCGCCCACCGGCACCGCGACCCCCAGACCGTAGATCGTCGACTTCGTGTCGACCGTCGCCCGCGTCTTCACGCGCGTGGCCTGCGCATACAGCTTCGCGACGCTGAAGTCGTACGAGCCGCCGAACTGCAGCGTCTCCTGGCGCTCGAAGCCGGCCGGCACCGCGGCCAGGCCGTTCTTCACCTGCTGGTACGCGATCGTCGCGCCCCAGGTGTCGGTCAGCAGCACCCAGTTGCCGCCGATGTTGCGGCCGGTCGCGCCGGGCGCGCCTTCGCCCAGGTTGGCGATCAGGCCGACGTTGTAGCCTTCGGTGTTCGAGGTGTTGTAGAGCAGCGAGTTGTTCCAGGCCGTGTCGCCCTGGAAAGCAAGGCCGGTGCTCGGCGCGAACACCTGGCGGATGCTCGGCGAGGAGCCGAACGAATCGCCGATCGCGTTGAACGACAGCGTCGAGACGAACAGCGGCGTCGTGTTGCGCCCGAGCGTGCTGGTGCCGAAATCGCCCTGGACGCCGACATAGGCATTGCGCCCCCAGAACGCCTCGCCGTTGGCACGGCCGGCCGCGCCGGTGTCGGCGCGCAGGTAGTGCTCGAGCGCGAACTTCACCTTCAGCGTGCCGCCGAGGTCCTCGGCGCCCTTGAAGCCCAGGAAGCTGGACGTCATCTTGCCGCTCTCGGCGCGCAGCGTGCGTTGCGCACCGGCATCCTGGAAGCGTCCGGCGGACATGTCGAGCAGCCCGTACAGCGTGACGGACGAAGCTGGCGATGAAGCGGTTTGCGCGGAAGCGGCTGCAGGCAGCGTGAGGGCGACCGCGGCAGCGGCCAGGCAGGACAGACGACGGTTCATGCAGCGGAACTCCGGCAGGGACGTTGGATGGATTCGGAAAAAGGCCCGTCAGGATAAACCCGGACGCGTGTGCGGCCGGTCACACCCCGTTTCGTTGACGCCACATCGGCGCGCCCGTGGCCGGCCCAGAATGGGGACCGACACCGGAGCACCCGATCCATGGACTTGAACGTCAACGGCCAGACGCTGCCCCTGCCGCCCGAGGCCGTGGCGCCCGACATGCCCTTGCTGTGGGTGCTGCGCGACGTGCTGATGCTGACCGGCACCAAGTTCGGCTGCGGCGTCGCGGCCTGTGGTGCCTGCACGGTGCACGTGGATGGCCAGGCGGTGCGCTCGTGCGTGACGCCGCTCTCGGCCGTGCAGGGCAAGCCGGTGCGCACCATCGAGGCGCTGGGCGCGCCCGGCCGGCCCCACCCGCTGCAGCAGGCGTGGATCGCCCACCAGGTGCCGCAATGCGGCTACTGCCAGAGCGGCATGCTGATGGCGGCCGCCGACCTGCTGGCGAAGAACCCGTCGCCCAGCGATGCCGACATCGATGCGGCCATCACCAACCTGTGCCGTTGCGGCACCTACCCGCGCATCCGCGACGCGATCAAGGGGGCGGCCGCCGCGCTGCGTGGCGACGCCCCGCGGCAGGACAAGGGCAGCGAGGCGCGCGCATGAAGCGGCGCAGCCTGTTGCTGAGCGCGCTGGCCGGCGGCGGCGCGCTGCTGGTCGGCTGGAGCGCGCTGCCGCCGCGCAACCGCATCGGCACGTCGCACCTGCTGCCGGATGCCGACGGCGGCGTGACGCTGAACGGCTGGATCCGCATCGAGCCCGACGGCCAGGTGCAGCTCGCGATGGCGCGCAGCGAGATGGGCCAGGGCGTGCACACCGCGCTCGCGATGCTGGTGGCCGACGAACTCGACACCCCGCTGTCGCGCGTGAAGCTGGTGCAGGCCGCGCCGCAGTCGCTGTACGGCAACGTCGCGATGTTCGTCGGCGCGCTGCCCTTCCATCCCGACGACACCGAGCCCGGCCGCGAGACCGCGACCGTCAAGGCGGGCCAGTGGATGGTGAGCAAGTTCGCGCGCGAGCTGGGGGTCAGCGTGACCGGCGGCTCGTCGAGCGTCGCCGACGCGTGGGACGTGCTGCGCCTGGCCGCGGCCACCGCACGCGCGCAGCTGCTGGGTGCGGCGTCGCTGCAATGGAAGCTGCCGCGTGCCGAGCTGCAGGTGCATGGCGGCATCGTCAGCCATGTGTCGGGCCCGCATGCGCATTTCGGCGAGCTCGCGAAGCTGGCCGCGGCGACGCCGATCGGCGATGTGCGCACCAAGGATCCGAAGGACTGGACGCTGATCGGCACGCCCGCGCCGCGCACCGACCTGGCCGCCAAGGTGGACGGCAGCGCGCGCTTCGGCCTCGACGTGCGCCAGCCCGGCCAGCTCTATGCGGTGGTGCGCCACTGCCCGATGCTCGGCGGCAGCCCGCAGCGCGTGAAGGTCGAGGCGGCGATGCAGCTGTCCGGCGTGCAGCGCGTGGTGCGGCTCGGGCCGTATGCCGGCTCGACCGCGGCGGTGGCGGTCGTCGGGCGCAGCACCTGGCATGCGCGGCGCGGCGCGCAGGCGCTGGAGATCGACTGGGCGCCGCCGCCGGCCGGCGGAGCCGACACGAAGCGCATCGACGAGGCGCTCGAGCGGGCCGCGCGCGAGGCCGCGCACAGCGGCGGCGGCTTCGCGTTCCACACCCGTGGCGACGTGCAGCAGGCGCGYGCCGGTGCCGCGCGGCAGATCGAATCGCTGTACCGCGCCCCTTATCTCGCGCATGCGCCGATGGAGCCGATCAACTGCACCGCGCGCGTGCACGACGGCGGCGTCGAGCTGTGGGCGCCGACCCAGGTGCCCGACATGGCGCGCGAGATCGCGGCCCGCGTGGCCGGCGTGCCGCTCGAGGCCGTCACGCTGCACGTCACCTACCTGGGCGGCGGCTTCGGGCGGCGGCTCGACGTCGATTTCGTCGCGCAGGCGGTGCGCATCGCGATCGAATGCGGCGGGCACCCGGTGCAGCTGGTGTGGCCGCGCGAAGAAGACATCGCGCATGATTTCTACCGCCCGGCCGGCGTCGCGCTGATGCAGGCGAGCCTGGACGGCAAGGGCATGGTCTCGGGCCTGTCGATCACCTCCGCCGGCGACGCGATCACGCCGCGCTGGATCGAGCGCGTGCTGCCGGCGCTGGCCGGGCCGGTCGACACGCCGGACAAGAGCGCGGCCGAGGGCCTGTACGACCTGCCGTACGGCATCTCGCACCAGCGCATCGCGCAGGTCGCCACGCACAGCGGCGTGCCGGTGGGCTACTGGCGCTCGGTCGGGCATTCGCACCATGCGTTCTTCAGCGAATGCTTCATCGACGAACTGGCCGAGGCGGCGCACCAGGACCCGGTGGCGTTCCGGCTCGGCCTGCTGGCCGACATGCCGCGCCATGCCGCGGTGCTGAAGCTCGCCGCCGCGAAGTCGGGCTGGGGCCGGCCGCTGCCGGTGGGCCAGGCGCGCGGCGTGGCGCTGCACGAGAGCTTCGGCAGCATCGTCGCGCAGGTGATGGAGGTGTCGCTGGCCGACGGCCGGCCACGCATCCACCGCGTGGTCTGCGCGGCCGACATCGGCACGGTGGTGAACCCCGGCATCGTCGCGCAGCAGATGGAGAGCGGGGTGATCTTCGGCCTCTCGGCGGCGCTGTACGGCCGCATCGACATCGAGGGCGGCGCGGTGAAGCAGCGCAACTTCCCGGATTACAAGCTGCTGACGCTGGCCGAGTGCCCGCGCATCGAGACGCACCTGGTGCCGAGCAGCCGCGCGCCCGGCGGCATGGGCGAGCCCGGCACGCCGCCGGCGGCACCGGCGCTGGCGAATGCGCTGTATGCGCTGACGGGCAAGCGGCAGCGTGCGCTGCCGCTGGTCCTGTAGCACTAGGGGCGCTTCTCCGCCTGCGCCACCGCGCGCAGCAGCGCCTGGCGCAGCCGGTGCGCATCGATCGGCTTCGTCAGGAACTCGTTCATCCCCGCGGCCAGCGCCTGGTCGCGCTCGGACACCAGCGCGGCTGCCGTCAGCGCGATGATCGGCAGCTCGTCGGCCGGGTGCCGCTCGCGCAGCTGCCGTGCCGCCTCATGGCCGCTCAGCCGCGGCATCTGCACGTCCATCAGCACCGCATCGAACAGCCGGCCGTCGTCGACCGAGCGCCGCACCGCCGCCAGCGCCTCCAGCCCGTCGACGGCCTGCACCACGTCGATGCCCCACTGCTCCAGCATCGCGACGCCGATCATCATGTTGACCGGGTTGTCCTCCACCATCAGCACGTGCGCGCCGGCCAGCGATGCGGTGTCGAGCGATTCGGCATCGGTGCCGACCTCGCGCGCCGGCGTGGCCGGCAGCGGCAGCGCGGCCCAGAAGCGGCTGCCGCGGCCCGGCGCGCTCTCGACGCCGACGCGCCCGCCCATCAGCGTCGCCAGCTCCTTGCAGATCGACAGCCCCAGGCCGGTGCCGCCGAAGCGCCGCGTCGTCGACGAATCGGCCTGCGTGAACGGCTGGAAGAGCCGCTGCTGGGTCGCCTCGTCGATGCCGGGGCCGGTGTCGAGCACCGCGAGCTGCACCAGGCCGTCGCTGCCGACCGAAGCGTCCAGCGTCACGTGGCCGCGCTCGGTGAACTTGATGCCGTTGGTCAGGTAGTTGCTGAGGATCTGCCGCACCCGCACCGGGTCGCCGAGCACCGTGCCCGGCACCTCGGGCGTCATCGCGAGCCGCAGCGACAGCCCGCGCGCCTGCGCGAGCGACTGGTAGGCGCGGTGCACCGCCACCAGCAGCCCGCGCAGGTCGAAGGCCACCGCCTCGACGCTGAGCTTGCCGGCCTCGATCTTCGACAGGTCGAGGATGTCGGAGATGATGCTCGCGAGGTTCTGCGCGCTGTCCTGGATCTGCGCCAGGTACTGGTCGCGGCGCAGCGCGTCGAGCCCCGGGCGCATCGCGAGCCGCGCCAGGCCCAGCAGCCCGTTCAGCGGCGTGCGGATCTCGTGGCTGGTGTTCGCGAGGAACGCGCTCTTGGCCTGGTTGGCGGCCTCGGCCACGTCGCGCGCATGGGCCAGCGCCTGCTCGAAGGCGCGCCGTTCGGTCACGTCCTCGGCGATCCAGATCGTGCCGCCCTGGCTCGGGTGCGTCGGGTCCACCGCCTGCGCGAGCAGGCGGCACAGGAAGCTGCTGCCGTCGCCGCGCCGCATCATGCGTTCGACCTCCACCGGCTCGCCCTGCGCCAGCCGCGGGCCGACCAGCGCGCCCATCTCGGCATAGGCGGCCGCGTCGCTCCACACCACCTGCCCCGGCAGGCCGATCAGCGCACCCGGCGGCCAGCGGAACATCGCCTCGAAGCAGGGGTTGGCCTGCATGAAGCGGCGGTCGCGCGTCAGCGCAATGCCGATCGACGCGTTCTGCAGGATCGCCTCGTGCTCCAGGCGCACCCGTTCGGTCTCGGTCACGTCGCGGCCGTTCAGCACCAGGTAGTCCTGGTCGTCCATCCGGAAGCGCGCCGCCGACAGCAGCAGCGACACGATGCTGCCGTCGCGCCGCACGAAGGTGGCCGGCAGGTCCGTCACCAGGTCGCCCTGGGCCAGGCCCGCGACCAGCGCCTCGCGGTGCGCCTGCCGGTGCCAGATGCCGATCTCGAGCGCGGTGCGGCCGACCACCTCGTCGCTGCGCCAGCCGGTGATGCGCGTGAAGCTCTCGTTGACCATCACGTAGCGGCCGCTCGCGACCTCGGTCAGCGTGATGCAGTCGGGGCTGGTCGCCACCAGGTGCGACAGCAGCGCCTGCGAGCGCCGCTGTGCGGTCTCGGCCTGCACGCGTGCGGTGATGTCGTGGAACATCGACAGCGTCGCCGGGCCGTCGGGTGCGCTGACCCGCATGCCCGAGGCCTGCACGCTCAGCGGTCGATGGTCCAGCGAGACCAGGGTGGAGTCGGCGACGCCCAGGCCCTCGCCGACGGGCAGCGCCTCCAGCGTCGCGACGCGCCGGCGAACCTGTTCCCGCGCTTCGTCGTCGGGGTAGAGGCTTGTCAGGTCGAAACCCTTCATCGCGGCGGCCGACGCGAAGCCGAACATGCGCGCGGCCGCATCGTTGGCGTCGACCGCAATGCCGTGGCGGTGCAGCACCAGCGCGGTCGGCGAGCGCTGGAACAGCTCGCGGTAGCGGCGCTCGCTCTCGGCGGTGGCGCGGCGTGCCTCGACCTCGGCGGTGATGTCGCGGCCCAGCCCCCAGTAGCCGAGGAAGCGGCCATCGGCATCGAAGCGCGGCCGGCCGCTGACCACGCTGTGGCGCAGCTCGCCGTGCTCGCCCGGGCGGCTGGCCATCAGGTTGCTGAACGGCAGGTGGGCTTCGAGGTCGGCGCGGTGGCGGGCCAGCGTGTCGGCGTCCAGCCCGATCTGCGGCATCTCCCACGGGCGGCGGCCCAGGCGCTCCGCCGCGTCGATGCCGGAGTACTGGTTCAGCTTGTCGCTGATGTGCGTGAAGCGCAGGTCGGCATCGAGCTCCCAGTACCAGTCGGCCGCCATCAGCAGCAGGCTGCGGAAGCGCTCCTCGCGGTCGCGCGCCTCGCCGAGCGCGCGGCGCACCACGCCGGCGATCAGCATCCCGYAGGTCGCGCCCGACGCGAAGATCAGCCAGTGCGTCAGCACGCGCACCGGCAGCGGGATGGCATCCGACGGGATCGGCCCGGGCAGCCAGCCCTTGTTGTTCGCCAGGGCCAGGCCCGCGACCGCCGCAGCCATCGCAAGCGTCAGCACGATGCCCGCGGCCGGGCTCGACAGCACGGTGACGACGCAGATCAGCAGCCCGAGGTAGCCGAGGTTCAGCGCATGCACGCCCTGGCCGAGGCCGATCGCGGTGATCAGCACCGCGATGGCGGCGATCCAGCCCATCACATGCACCAGTTTCGGCAGCGCCATGCGGCGCAGGCCCCACAGGCCGAGCGCGAAGCACGCTGCCAGCACCAGGCAATCGCCGACCAGCAGGGCCCGCATGCCGGGGCGGGTGGGCAGGGCGGGCGACAGGTAGATCAGCGCGCCCAGCAGCGAGATCGTGACGCCGACGCCGAAGAACAACCGGGCCACCAGCCGGTCCAGCGGTTCGCGCGGCAGAAGGGGCAAAGGCGAGGAGAGCGGCACGGCGAGGGTCCGCGCGTTGACGACCTGCGCGGTGCCGCCGAGTGTGGCACTGCGCCGCGGCCGTGACGGGGTGGTTTTCCCGGTTTTGCCGGCGTGCCGTGCAGGACTGCACGGCGCGCTGCCTTCGGCAAGGGGTCACGAGGGGTCAGGCGGCGGGTGGGTGCGCATCCATCCGCAGGGCCGATGCCAGGTGCGCCGCCACCACCGCGATGCGTCGCAGGTGGCGCGACTCCGGATGCGTCAGCAGCCACAGCTGCGTCTCGCATTCGGCCAGCGGTTCGCCGAGCGGCTGCAGCGCGCGCCGCTGCGACGCGAGGAACACCGGCGCGATGCCGACGCCCAGCCCGGCGGCGATCGCATCGACCACCGACTGCACGCTGTTGACGCGCAGCACCGGCTCCACCTTCGGCAGGTGCTTCCTGCGCCAGCGCACCGAGGGGTGTTCGGGCAGCGCATCGTCGACGGCGATCCAGCGCGCTGTCGCCAGGTCGGCCAGGTCGATCGGCTTGCGCTGCCGCATCGCCGGCTTCAGCCCGTAGACCGCCGAGCGGATCGGCCCCAGCTCGCGGCCGACGACGTGCGGCGGCGGCTTGACCGTCGCGCGCAAGGCGATGTCGGCTTCGCGCTGCGACAGGTTCACGAGCTCGTTGCGCGCGGTGATCTCCAGCCGCAGCAGCGGGTGCGCCGCCGCCAGGCCGGCCAGTGCCGGCAGCAGCAGGCCGTTCAGGATCGTGTCGGTGGTGCTGATGCGCACCAGGCCGCCGACCGCGCCGGCATCGAGCCGCGCCGCGCTGCGCGCCGACTCCAGCTCGGCCTCGATGCGCTCGGCATGTTGCGCGAGCTGCAGCCCCAGCTCGGTCGCGAGGTAGCCGCTGCGCGAGCGCTCGAAGAGCCGCTGGCCGAGCGCCTTCTCGCAGCGCTGCACGGTGCGGAACACCGTCGAACCGTCGACGCCGGCCAGCGCGCCGGCCGCCGCCAGCGTGCCGCCGCGCACCAGCGCCAGCAGCACGGCCAGCTCGCCGGCGCCGATCGGCGAGCTTCCGTTTGATTGCGTCTGTGCATCCATCGCTTGCCTGCCTGCCTATTTCAAATGCAACGGCGCAATCCTAGATTCACCGCCTCGACACCTCAACAGGACTTTCCCATGAAGCTCTATTTCGCCCCCGGCGCCTGCTCGCTGGCCGTCCACATCGCGCTGCGCGAGGCCGGCGTCGCCTTCGAGGCGCACCAGGTCGACCTCGCGACCCACACGCTGGCCGATGGCGGCGGCAACTACTTCGAGATCTCGCCGCGCGGCTACGTGCCGCTGCTGGAGTTCGACGACGGCTCGCGTCACACCGAAGGCGCCGCGCTGCTGCAGCACGTGGCGGGGCTCGACGGCTCGCACGCGCTGATCGGTGCACCGGGCAGCCGCCGCCGACTCGAGGTGACCGAGTGGCTGACCTTCGCCAGCACCGAGCTGCACAAGACCTTCAGCCCGTGGCTGTGGCACAAGGAGACGGCCGACAGCACGAAGCGCGACGCGAAGCTGAAGCTCGCCGCGCGTTTCGCCGACATGGAGCAGCACCTCGCGACGCGCGAGTTCCTGGCCGGCGACTACAGCGTCGCCGACGCCTACGGCTTCACGATCGTGAGCTGGAGCAACGTCCTCGGCATCCCGCTGTCGGACTTTCCGCAGCTGCGCGCGTGGATGGCCCGGGTGTCGGCCCGGCCGGCGGTGCAGCAGGCGCTGCGCGCCGAGGGGCTGCTGAAGGACTGAAGCGGCCCCAGCCGACGCGTCAGGCGGCGGGCTTGTGCGCGTTCAACTCAAGGCGGGTGGCCTGGGCGACGCGGCGGGCGRCGCTCGCGAAATCGTCGCCGTTCGAGGCATACAGCACCGCGCGCGACGAGTTGACGACGATGCTCGCATCGGCACGCCAGCCGGCGCGCACCGTGGCCGCGGCATCGCCGCCCTGCGCGCCGACGCCGGGGATCAGCAGCGGCAGCGATGGCGCGAGTTCGCGAACGCGGGCGATCTCGCCGGGGAAGGTGGCGCCGACCACCAGGCCGAGCTGGCCGCTGCGGTTCCAGTCGCCCTGCGCGAGGCGGGCGACGCGTTCGTAGAGCAGTTCGCCCGCTGTGCCTCCTGGGCCATTCGCCAGCGGCTGCGCTTGCAGGTCGGAGCCGCCGGGGTTGGAGGTGCGGCACAGCAGGATCAGGCCCTTGTCGCCGTAGCGCAGCCACGGCTCGATCGAATCGAAGCCCATGAAGGGCGACAGCGTGACCGCGTCGGCCTGGTAGCGCTCGAAGGCCTCGCGAGCGTACTGTTCGGCGGTGGCGCCGATGTCGCCGCGCTTCGCGTCGAGGATCACCGGCACCTCGGGTGCGACGCGCTTGATGTGGGCCATCAGGCGCTCCAGCTGGTCTTCGGCGCGGTGGCCGGCGAAGTAGGCGATCTGCGGCTTGAAGGCGATCACCAGGTCTTTCGTGGCATCGACGATCGCGGCGCAGAAGTCGTAGATGCGGGACGCATCGCCCTTCCAGGTGCCGGGGAACTTCGCCGGATCGGGATCGAGCCCCACGCAGAGCAGGGAATCGTTGCGGCGTTCGGCGCGGCGCAGCTGGTCGGTGAATTTCATGGTGGGGATTTTATGTGCGTGGGCTGCGGACCTCCAGCCAGATCCTTGGCGCCGCACGACCTGCCGATGTGGGATCTGGCTTGCGGACCACGCAGGCCGGTGTGATCGCTTCGCGCTCGGAGGCTCGAATGTAGTCAACGATCGTGCTGCGCAGTTCCGGCGGCACGGCGACTGCGGGTGCGCAACAGGCCAGGAAGGCTCCCAAGGTATCGGCCGGCAATTGCGTGGCGCGATTGCGGTTGATGGCAAAGGAGAGCTTTGCCTTGCTCAATTCTTTCTTGTCGTGATCAACGGTCCCGGAGCCGAACTCCGGCAGGATCAGTGTCGTCAGGGTTTCGTTGGGGCTGAAACCTTCCTGCTGCGACAGGGCTCGTACCAACGCATCGAGAAGCTTCATCGAGATGTCGCTGCCCGACATGTCCAGCGCGCGCAGGCAGGTGTTCCTCCGCAGTGCCTGCGTCACGGCAGGCCCGTTGCCTCTCAGGCTGTGCCCGGCCACGGACAGGCGCTTCAGGCTGTGATTGCCGTCAAGCGCATGGAACAGCTCGGTGACCGAGAGGAACGAATACGGTTCGGTTGTTCCCAGATCCAGCGTCTCGAGGGTCTCGCTGGTGCGCAGGAGTGCAGTGATGGACTCCATCGCACCTTCCGTCAACTTCGTGCCCAGGGCCAAATGGCGCCAGCCCTTGCGTCTATCCTGCTGGACCAGAATCTTGATGTCGGCTTCCGAGAGCGCGCAATCCGACATGCCCAATGCGCACAGCGCGGGGCTGTCCAAGACGACCGCGCAGAGGATGCGCTCGCGATCTTCCCTCGCGAATGGGTTGCCGCTCAGCCACAAGCGTCGGAGTTGGAGGCAGGCCAGCAGTTCGCCGATCGCGTCGCCGGCCCGCAGCGGCTCTTTCGGCTGGCGCGGGGRGGTGAGCTTCCTGCAGATGGTTCTTCTTGTCGTGTCCTGGCGTGTCAAGGGTTGCGTCAGGAAGCGATTGCGAGAAAGATCGAGCGCCTGCAGCTGCGGGGTGTCTTGCAGGCCCGTGGTGAGTTGCGTCAGGCCCTCCGCGGTGAGGTGATTGCCGCTGAGATCGAGCTGGACCGGCACCTCCGGCAACGCGGGCATCCGCTCCCTGATCCAGCGCACCAGGAACTTCAGATCATCGTCCGTCAGGGGGCCTTGCTCGTCGACTGGAAATGGGCATCCGAAGTGCAAGGTCACGGCACCGCCGCCATCTCGCTCGAAGAGCGCCTTGACCAACACCGCGGCTCCATCGCCTTTCTTGTGGCGAATGCAAAAGCGCATGACCTGCGACACGTCGTCTCGGGATGACGGCAGTTCCCACCGGCGAAAGAACGCCGCCACCGGCCCCGTCACAGCGAGGTCGTGCAGCTTGATATTCTGAAGATTCGGTGATGACCGGTCGTTCGGTTCAGGCCGCAGCGTGGGCAGGGCGCCGCGCTCTCTCGAGGAGGTATTGCTGCGCTTCAGCGCCTTGCCGATGATGTCCACGCTCCACCCCCGTCGATCTGCGATTCTCCTGAGTGGCATCCGCCACCAGGATGTTCCAGATCGGACCGGCGCCCGCGGCCTTCAGCGCCGCGGCGTGCCGATGCGCTTCGCCAGCTCGGCCCCGATCCCGGTGTAGCTGCCCGGCGTCATCGCGAGCAGCCGTTCGCGTTCGGCCTGCGGGATCTCCAGCGTGCCGATGAACTGCTGGATCGCTTCGCGCGTGATCGTCTTGCCGCGCGTCAGCTCCTTCAGGCGCTCGTACGGGTTGGCGAGCTTGTAGCGCCGCATCACGGTCTGGATCGGCTCGGCCAGCACCTCCCAGGCGCTGTCGAGGTCGGYGGCGAGGGCCTCGCGGTTCACCTCCAGCTTGCCCAGCCCGCGCAGCAGGCTGTCGTAGCCCAGCACCGCGTAGCCGAGCGCCACGCCCATGTTGCGCAGCACCGTGCTGTCGGTCAGGTCGCGCTGCCAGCGGCTGATCGGCAGCTTCTGGCTCAGGTGGGTCAGCAGCGCGTTGGCGAGGCCGAAGTTGCCTTCGGCGTTCTCGAAGTCGATCGGGTTGACCTTGTGCGGCATCGTGCTGGAGCCGATCTCGCCTTCCTTGGTGCGCTGCTTGAAGTAGCCGAGGCTGATGTAGCCCCAGACGTCGCGCGACCAGTCGATCAGGATGGTGTTGGTGCGCGTGACCGCATCGAACAGCTCGGCCATGTAGTCGTGCGGCTCGATCTGGATCGTGTACGCGTTGAAGCTCAGGCCGAGCGCGCCTTCGATCACGCGCTTCGAGAAGGCCTCCCAGTCGACCTCGGGGTAGGCGGCCAGGTGGGCGTTGTAGTTGCCGACCGCGCCGTTCATCTTGGCCAGCAGCTGCACGCCGGCGATGCGCTCGCGCGAGGTGCGCAGCCGCGCGACGACGTTGGCCACTTCCTTGCCGACGGTGGTGGGGCTGGCCGTCTGGCCGTGCGTGCGGCTGAGCATCGGCACCTCGGCCAGCTCGACCGACAGCGCGGTGAGGCTGTCGACGATGCGGTCCAGCGTCGGCAGCAGCACCTCGGTTCGCGCGGCCTTCAGCATCAGGCCGTGGCTGGTGTTGTTGATGTCCTCGCTGGTGCAGGCGAAGTGCACGAACTCGCCGGCGCCCTTCAGCTCGGCATTCGATTCGAAGCGGCCCTTCAGCCAGTACTCGACCGCCTTCACGTCGTGGTTGGTGGTGCGCTCGATGTCCTTGATGGCCTGGGCATCGGCTTCGCTGAAGCGCGCCACCAGCCCTCGCAGCAGGCCGCGCGCGGCCTCGCTGAGCGGCTTGAATTCGGCGAGGYYGGCATCGGACAGCGCGATGAACCACKCCACYTCSACCTGMACGCGGCGGTGCATCAGGCCGTACTCGCTGAGCAACGGGCGCAAGGCGGCGACCTTCGCGGCATAGCGGCCGTCGAGTGGGGACAGGGCGGAGAGGGCAGAGAGGTTCATGGCGGGGGCGGCGCGACGGGCCGCAGTGGGGACCGGGGGAAGCGCGAGGCTGGAGACGGCCGCGATTTTAGGCGCCCCGGTTCGGTGATGAAATACATGCTCCCGCCACCCCCTGTGACGCCGTCGATGCCCAACGCCCTTCTTCGCGCCTGCGGGCCGCTCCTGTGCTGTGTCCTGACCGCGTCGCTAGTGGGCTGCAACCGGAGCGGCAGCACGACCCCTGCAGCGGGCGTGCCGGCTTCCGCCGCGTCCGTGCCCGTCGCGGCCGCCAGCGCGGCGGCGTCCGCTCCGGCGAGCGCATCGACCCTCGCCGCCCAGCTCCAGCAACGCGCCGACGGCGTGCTCGCCGCGCACCGCCAGATGATCGTGCTGATGACCGGCGAACGCGCGCTGAAGCCGGCCGAGCGCCGCGCGGTCGGGGCCGTCGGCCAGTTGCTGTTCCACGACCTGCAGGAGCGTGTCGATGCGCTCGCCGCCGCCGCGGCCGATACGGCCAACCCCGCGACGCTGCCGGCGCTCGAAGCCTTGCTCGACCGCATCGAGAGCGAGCCGAGCTGGTTCGACGCCGACCGCCTCGCCTTCAAGGAATTCCTGACCCGCCTCGCGGCCCAGTACGCCCAGTCGCAGTCGATCGCCGGCCTGAAGCTCGCGCGCCGCGCCAATGAAGACCTGGCGGTGCTGGCCGAGGTGGAGCAGGCCTACGACCGCGAGCTGAAGGACGTGTTCGGCCGCTTCGCGAAGCGCGGCATCGAGCTGCAGCGCGAGAAGTGGGCCGACTACGTCGCGAAGCTGGCCAAGCTCTACAACCGCGAGCAGATCCTGAAGGACTACGCGACCATCGTGCCGTACACCGCGGCATCGACGAAATCCGGCGTGGCCGAAGAGGCCGATTCGCGCGAGATCTTCGGCGGCTCGCTGCCGCCGAAGACCGTGGTGCTGACCTTCGACGACGGTCCGCACCCGAAGTACACCGACGACATCCTCGACATCCTGAAGCGCTACGACGCACCGGCGATCTTCTTCAACCTCGGCCGCAACCTCGGCACCGTCGACGCGCAGGGCCACGCGAAGCTGGGCCCGAACGGCGCGGTCGCGAAGCGGGTGCTGCAGGCCGGCCACCAGCTCGCCGACCACAGCTTCACGCACAGCGTGATGGCCAAGCTGAGCGACGACGCGGTGCGCACCGAGACCACCCAGACCGAGGCGCTGCTCGACGCGACCGGGCGCCAGCCGTCGTCGCTGTTCCGCTTCCCGTACGGCGCGCGCAACGAGGGCGCGCTGAGCACCGTCGAGGCGCTGAAGCTGCGCTCGATGATGTGGAACGTCGACTCGATGGACTGGGCCGACCCGGTGCCCAAGAGCATTGCCGAGCGCGTGCTCAGCGAGGTGGAGCGCGCCGGCCGCGGCGTGATCCTGTTCCACGACATCCAGGGCCGCACCGTGCAGGCGTTGCCGCTGGTGCTCGACCAGCTGTCGGCCGACGGCTACCGCTTCGCGACCTGGCGCGACGGCAAATTCGTCGTCAACGCGCCGCGCAAGGCCGCGCCGGATGCGGCGCCGCCCGGGGATGCCGACACGCTGTACCGCGACAGCCATGCGCTGGTGATCGGCATCGACCAGTACGCGAAGTGGCCGCAGCTGCACCATGCGGTGCGCGATGCGCGCGCGGTGCAGGAGACGCTGGTGTCGCGCTTCGGCTTCAAGCCGGAGAACGTGACCGCGCTGTACGACGGCGAGGCGACGCGCACCAACATCCTGCGCGTGCTGAACGAGAAGCTGGCGGACCCGAAGAAGCTCAAGCGCGACGACCGGGTACTGGTGTTCTATGCCGGCCACGGCGGCACGCGCAAGCTGGCCAGCGGCCGCGACGTGGGCTACCTGATTCCGGTGGACGCGGCGCAGGTGGATTTCGCCTCCGATGCGATCTCGATGCCGCAGTTGCAGGAGGTGGCCGAAGCCACCCCGGCGAAGCACGTGCTGTTCCTGATCGACGCCTGCTACTCCGGCCTCGGGTTGACGCGCGGTGGTGGCGCGCCGAAGACCGACAGCTTCCTGAGGGACAACGCACGCCGCCTGGGCCGGCAGATGCTGACCGCCGGCGGTGTCGACCAGCAGGTCGCCGACGACGGACCGGGCGGCCACTCGGTGTTCACCTGGACCTTGCTGCAGGCGCTGAACGGCAAGGCCGACCTGAACGACGACAGCGTGATCACCGCCACCGAGCTGGCCGCCTACGTGGCGCCCGCGGTGTCGGCGATCGCGCGCCAGACGCCCGCCTTCGGCAGCCTGCCGGGCTCGGAGGGCGGTGAATTCGTGTTCACAGTGGCCGCCGACCGCGAAGCCCTGAGCGGCGATTCACCGCAGCTCGATGCCGAGGCGAGCCAGTTGAACAAGCGGCTCGACGATGCGAAGACGGCGGCACTGCAGGCCGGCGCGGGCAAGGGCGCCGCGAAGGACGTGCAGGTCGTTGTCAAGAACCTGGAGGGCGGCGACGTGAAGCTCTCGACGCCGGCCGCCGCGCCGGTGGCGCCGCGCGTCGCCGCGCAGCGTGCCAACGACCGTGGCCTCGCGCTGTACCGCGAGCGCCGCTACGACGAGGCCGAGGCCGCCTTCACCGAGGCGCTGAAGC
Organism: Rhizobacter sp. P1_G5; assembly: GCF_056405435.1. Lineage (NCBI taxonomy): Bacteria > Pseudomonadati > Pseudomonadota > Betaproteobacteria > Burkholderiales > Sphaerotilaceae > Rhizobacter > Rhizobacter sp. P1_G5. The sequence continues at coordinate 17,369 of NZ_JBFUCB010000001.1, forward strand.
TGCAGCCGGTGTTCGCGCTGGCGGCCAACAACCTCGGCTTCGTCTACTTCAAGCGCGGCAAGCCGGCCGAGGCGGCGCGCTGGTTCGAGCGCGCGATCGAGATGGACGGCAGCCGCGCGCTGGCCTACCTGAACCTGGGCGATGCGCAGCTGCAGGCCGGTGACGATGCGAAGGCGCTGAAGGCCTACACGACCTTCGTCGGGCTGGCGCCGAAGCATGCGCGGGTGGCGGAGCTGCAGGCGTGGATCGCGGCGCCGGATGCGGCGCATCGGCCGAAGTTGCCCTGAACCGGGGCTGCCGTCGTATCCTCTGCGCAAGGCCTTCCCGGCCTTGCGCCACCAGGAGCGACCGCGATGAGCACCGAGCCCAAGCCCAGTCCCCAGCAGGCCAGCGAGCCCGGCCCCGTGCCGAACCCCTCCAAGCACATCCGCCTGACCTCCCACCCCGGCCAGCAGGGCCCGTCCGGCGCGCCGGCCATCCACTGGGGCGCGGCCACCGCGGCCGAGCGCGGCCCGGTGGTCGGCACCACCACCAACCGCAGCCAGCGCAACGTGATCGGCACGCACAGCGGCTCGTACGGCGTGTACCGCGCGCTGGCCCTGGCGGCTGGCAACCTGAAGAAGGGCCACCGCGCCGACCTCACCAACACCGCGCCCACCGACCTGATCGGCCCGTACCCGCAATGGTGCGACGCGACCAAGATGGTCTCGATCGACCCCTGGGGCGCTTCGGTCGCCGACGTGTTCGCCGAGCCCATCGCGCAGGGCTACGACATCCGCCCGACCATCGCGGTCACCCAGGCCCACATCCACCTGCCCGAGGTCAAGCAGGCGCTGGCCTTCCAGCGCCTGCAGGTCGACGGCCGCGTGCTGCTCGCCGACAGCTCGGCCGTCGTCACCAAGGTCGCGATCGAGCCGGTGTGGTGGCTGCCGGGCGTCGCGAAGCGCTTCAACGTCGGCGAGGGCGACCTGCGCCGCCACCTGTTCGAGGAGACCGGCGGCATGTACCCCGAGCTCGTGACGCGCAGCGACATCGAGGTCTTCCTGCCGCCGATCGGCGGGCAGACGCTCTACATCTTCGGCAACCCGCGCCACCTCGCCGACCCGGCCGTCACGCTCACCGCCCGCGTGCACGACGAGTGCAACGGCTCCGACGTGTTCGGCTCCGACATCTGCACCTGCCGGCCCTACCTGACGCATGCGATCGAGGAATGCATCCGCGGCGCGCAGCACGGCGGCGTCGGCCTGATCGCCTACAGCCGCAAGGAGGGGCGCGCGCTCGGCGAAGTCACCAAGTTCCTGGTCTACAACGCGCGCAAGCGGCAGGTCGGCGGCGACAGCGCCGACAAGTACTTCCTGCGCACCGAATGCGTCGCGGGTGTGCAGGACATGCGCTTCCAGGAGCTGATGCCCGACGTGCTGCACTGGCTCGGCGTGCAGAAGATCCATCGCCTCGTCAGCATGAGCAACGACAAGTACGACGCGATCACCGAAAGCGGCATCGCCGTCGGCGAACGCGTCAAGATCCCCGACGAGCTGGTGCCGGCCGATGCGCGCGTCGAGATCGAGGCCAAGATCGCCGCCGGCTACTTCACCGACGGCAGCGTGCCCGACGACGTCAAGCTCGCGGCCACCAAGGGGCGCGGCCTTGTCTAGCCCGGCTGTCCACGAGCTGCGGCAGGCCGCGACGATCCGCGAGCGCTGCGCCAACATCACGCGTGCGGTCGGCGAGGGCCGCTCCGACCACTTCACGCTCGATCACACGAAGCTGGCCGAGGCCGCGCAGCGCGTCGAGCAGGTCACGCGGCACCAGTACCCGACGCTGCGCATCCCGTACCACAGCCGCTGGCGCCACTTCGAGGCCGGCGGCGTCGATCGCAAGGGCGAACTCGACGCGCGGCTCGCCGGGCTCGACGCCGCCGCGCAGGCGCGTGCGCGCATCGACCTCACGGTGGTCAGCGTGCTGCTCGATGCCGGCGCCGGTGCCGGCTGGCGCTATGCCGAAGCCGAGAGCGGGCAGACCTTCAGCCGCTCCGAAGGCCTGGGCGTGGCCAGCTTCCGCGGCTTCATGCAAGGGTTGTTCTCGAGCGATCCCGCGCAGCCGCTGCGCGTGGATGCGGCGGGGTTGGCGCGGCTCGATGCCGACACGCTCGCCGCGATGTTCCAGGTGCGCGACGACAACCCGCTGGTCGGCCTCGACGGCCGCACGCTGCTGCTGCGCCGGCTCGGCGAGGCGATGCAGGTGCAGCATGCGAGCTTCGGTGCCGACGGCCGGCCCGGCGCGCTGTTCGACCGGCTCGCGCTGAAGGCGCACCAGGCGCCGCTGACGGCCCCGCAGCTGCTGCAGGCCCTGCTCGACACACTGAGCGGCATCTGGCTGGCCGGCAACGAGCTCGACGGCGTGCCGCTTGGCGACTGCTGGCGCCACCCGCTCGCCGGCGGCCAGGGCGCGAGCGCCGGCTGGGTGCCGTTCCACAAGCTCAGCCAGTGGCTGTGCTACTCGCTGCTCGAACCCTTCGAATGGGCCGGCGTGCCGGTCACCCAGCTCGACGGCCTCACCGGCCTGCCCGAATACCGCAACGGCGGGCTGCTGCTGGACAGCGGCGTCATCGTGCCGCGCGATGCCGGCTTCTCGCAGCGTCGTCATACAACGGGTGACGAGGCGATCGTCGAATGGCGCGCGCTCACCGTCGCACTGATCGACGAGCTGGCGCCGCTGGTGCGCCACCGCCTCGGCCAGACCGTCACCGCGATGCCGCTCGCCTGCGTCCTCGAAGGCGGCACCTGGGCTGCAGGCCGCGCCATCGCTCGCGAGTTGCGCGACGGCGGCCCGCCGCTCGTGATCGAGAGCGACGGCACGGTGTTCTGAAGCCATCGGGTTTTGCGGCGGGCAGCTGCCGGTTTCGTCACGAGACCAAATTAATACCAGATGTTCCTGATTTCCATCGCGATGGCGAATGGATGCCTTCGGGCGCATCCGATGAGTGCGGGAAAGCCTGCAACTTTGCACACAACTCGACACCTTGACGTGGCATTGCCTAAGGGTTTACCCGCGTTTGTCTGATGACTGGGGGTGATTCAATTGGTCTTGTGGAAGCGTTTCCACATTGACGAAACGCGAACACAGCAAGGCCCTCGCGGCGGCCCGCGCAGTACGTCGACGCGAGATCGAATCAACAGGCAGGGCCGTGCGCAGCAACGCGCCCAGGCCGCGAGAGGGTTGGGAACCATGAACAGATTCAAGCTGAGCGCGCTCGCGCTCGCCGCCGGTGTGGCCGCAACGTCGGCGGCCCACGCGGGCACGATCGTCGCGCCGTACTTCTTCGGCTGGGGCTTCGGCAGCACCGCCTACAAGTTCAAGAACCTGACGGAGGCGAAATCGCGCGCCGGCATGGACGGCATGACGATCGCGTTCGGCATCTCCGGCGGCGGCTGCACGCTCAGCGGCGGCATGGAGAACACGCTGAACAACGCGTCGATCAAGGCCGACGTCAAGTCGTACATCGACAGCGGCAACAAGGTGATCCTGTCCTTCGGCGGCGCAAGCGGCACCTACCTCGAATCGGTCTGCTCGACCAACGACCTGGTCGCGCTGATCCGCAAGCTGATGGACACGCACGGCACCCGCATGATCGACTTCGACATCGAAGGCGGCCAGCTCGGCGACACGCGCCTGAACGGCGTGCGCAACGCGGCGATCAAGCAGCTGCAGGCGATCTACCCGGACCTGTACACCTCGTTCACGCTGCCGGTGGATCCGTTCCGCACCAACTCCGAGCCGGGCGGCCTGCCGCCCAAGGCGCTGGAGCTGATCAAGGGCGCGGCGAGCGCCGGCGTCACGGTGTCGATGGTCAACATCATGGCGATGGACTACGGCACCTACTACAGCGGCGGCAAGAAGATGGGCGACCTGGCCGTCTCGGCCGCGCAGTCGACCTTCAACCAGCTGAAGGGGGTGTACCCGTCGAAGACCGATGCGCAGCTGTGGGCCATGATCGGCATCACGCCGATGATCGGCCAGAACGACGTCGCGGAAGAGATCTTCACGCCGGCCGATGCGGTCACCGTCGCCAACTTCGCGAAGCAGAAGGGCATCGGCCTGCTGGCCTACTGGGCCGCGCAGCGCGACCGCGTGGGCTCGGGCAGCCTGGACGACTTCAGCCGCGCCAACACGCGCGACTACGAGTACTGGCAGGCCTTCGCGGCGGCCAAGGGCTCGAACCCGCCGGCTCCGGCGCCCGCACCGGCCCCCGCGCCCGCCCCGGCACCGATCGCCAAGCAGTACACCGTGAAGTCGTCGTTCTCGAACCTGTGCCTGGACATCGCCGGTGCCAGCACCGCCGACGGCGCCAAGCTCGTGCAGCAGAATTGCAGCGGCGCCTCTTCGCAGGTGTTCTCGTTCGTGCCCGACACCAGCGGCACCTACCGCATCGTCAACATCAACAGCGGCCGCTCGCTCGACGTGACCGACGTGTCGACCGCCAACGGCGCGCTGATCCAGCAATGGGCCAACACCAGCGGCGCGAACCAGCGCTTCGCCCAGCTCACCGATGCCGCCACCGGCACGGTGCGCCTGCAGGCCGTGAACAGCGGCAAGTGCATCGACGTGAAGGACTGGAACAGCGCACCCGGCGCATCGATCCAGCAATGGGATTGCAGCGTCAACGCGAACCAGAAGTGGGCGCTGATCCCGGTGACGAGCGCGCCGGCTCCGGCCCCCGCTCCTGCGCCGGCCCCGACGCCCGCTCCGGCACCGGCTCCCACGCCCGCCCCGGCCCCGGCCCCGACGCCTGCCCCGGCACCTGCTCCCGCACCGGCTCCGTCGAGCTGCGTGGCCTGGACCGAAGGCATCACCTACAACGCCGGCCAGGTCGTCAGCTACCAAGGCAAGCAGTACAAGGCCCTGGTGACGCACACCGCGTTCGCCGGAGCGAACTGGAACCCGGCCGCCACGCCGACGCTGTGGACGCCGACCAGCGCCTCGTGCGGCCCGTCGCCGGCACCGGCGCCTTCTCCCGCCCCGGCTCCCGCGCCGTCGCCTGCCCCGGCACCCGCGCCGGCCCCGGCCCCCGCACCGAACGGCACGCTCACGCTGCCTGAAGCGCTGAAGGCCRTGCAGACCAAGCGCGTCTACGTCGGCTACTACCCGACCTGGAGCGACAACTGGTTCGACGCCACCGGCAAGACCGCCAACGACGTCTACAAGGCCAGCAAGTTCGCGAAGGTGCCCGCCACCTACACGCACGTGATGGTGTCGTTCGCCGACCCCAACTTCTCGTGGGCCGGCATCAACACCAACAGCTTCTCCGGCACCGGCATCACCTTCAGCGCGTCGCCGAAGGACATCAAGGCCGCGATCGACGTGCTGCACCAGCGCAACCAGAAGGTGATCCTCGCCGTCGGCGGTGCCACCTACAACAACTGGGGCCCGCTCGCGGCCCAGGGCGCGGCCGGCAGCGGCTCGATCATCAACGCCCTTGCGAAGATCCAGACCGAGATGGGCTTCGACGGCCTCGACGTCGACTACGAAGCCGACGGCGACGTGGACCGCTATGCCAACTCGATCAAGGCGCTGCGCAAGGCAGTCGACCTGGCGGGCGGCGGACGCGTGCTGACGCTGGCCGGCTGGTCGAGCGGTGCGGACTGCACATCGGGCACGACGGCCGACCCGGCCTGCGCCGGCAAGATGTCGTACTGGGGCGGCAATGCCGGGCGCGAGCGCGGCGTGGTGCTGAAGTACCCGGCGGTCGCGAACATGCTCGACCTGGTCAACGTGATGAGCTACGACGCCCGCTACGAGCACTTCGACGGCATCGTCGCGTACAACCAGTACCGCGCGCTGTTCCCGTCGAAGACCATCGTCTCGATCGGGCTGGAACCGTCGCCCGAGGGCTGGGCCGGCGGCATGCTGGTGGTCAACGATGCCGACGCCCAGTGCACCGGCTCGCGCAACCTGCAGGACCAGTACGGCGTGAACCTGAACCTGCCGTACTCGGTGCAGCGCTACACGAATGCGGTGGCGAACGGCACGGCGGCCAACCGCAATGCACGTGACGGCGCGATGCTGTGGGCCATCATCAAGACGGGTGGCGGCGCGTGCGGCGGCGCACAGCTGGCCACGCCGGGGACGGTCGGGCAGAAGGTGGGCAACACCTTCGGGCTGACGATCGATCCGCTCCTGCAGACCTCCGACTGGAAATAGACGACAGCCCCCAGTCGCTGGCGCTCCTGCCCCCGAGGGGCGCCACCCCTGGGCCCGGCAAAGCCGGATCCCGGGGCGTTGCTGGATCGAAACGACTCACTTTGCGCAGCCCGGGTGCCAACCCGGGTCCCACCACCAGATCTCAGGGAGTGTTCCATGCGTTCCAAGCGTTACCAGTTCGCCCGCCTGCCGCTCGCCGTCGCGATGAGCAGCGCCTTCCTCGCCGCCTGCGGCGGCAGCGACGGCAGCAGCAACGGTGCACCCGACGCCGCTGCTGAAGGCCACGAATCCGCGCAGGCCGCCCGGGCCAGCACGGCCGGCACCATCACGCTGGCCAGCGGCATCTACACGATCGTCAATGCCCAGAGCGGCAAGTGCGTCGACGTGGCCGGTGCGAGCACGGCCGACGGCGGCCGGCTGCAGCAGGCCGGCTGCAACAAGAACGCCGCCCAGTCGTTCGAGCTCAGCGACGCCGGCGGCGGCGTCTACAAGCTGATCAACGGCGGCAGCGGCAAGGCGATGGACGTGGCTTCGGCCTCGACCTCCGACGGCGCGGCGCTGCAGCAGTGGGTCGACAACGGCACCAACGCGCAGCGCTTCCGCATCGAACACCTGGGCGGTGATCGCTTCCGGCTGGTGAATGCCGGCAGCGGCAAGTGCGTCGACGTGACCGGCGCCTCGACGGCCGATGGCGCGGTGCTGCAGCAGCTGTCGTGCAGCACGAGCGGCGGCCAGGCGTTCCGCTTCCTGCCGCGCAGCGGCAACGTCACCGCGGCGGTCGCGGTCGGCATCTACGAAGTCAAGTCGGTCGAGTCGGGCCTGTGCCTGGACATCGCCGGCGCCAGCACCGCCAACGGCGCCAAGGCCCAGCAGAGCGCGTGTGCCGACGTCAGCTCGCAACGCTTCGAGCTGCGCGCCGAGACCGGCGGCACCTTCCGCCTGGTCGACAGCGGCAGCGGCAAGTCGCTCGACGTGACCGACGTGTCGACCGCCAACGGCGCGCTGATCCAGCAATGGACCACCGCTGCCAGCGACAACCAACGCTTCGCGATCGCCGTCTCGGGCGCGGGCTTCTCGATCAAGGCCCGCAACAGCGGCAAGTGCGTCGACGTGAAGGACCACAGCCTGTCCGCCGGCGGTGCCATCCAGCAATGGGACTGCGGCACCGGCGCGAACCAGCAATGGAAGCTGACTGCGGTCGGCGCACCAGCACCTGCCCCCGCTCCGGCGCCTGCCCCCGCACCCGCGCCGGCACCTTCCCCGGCACCGGCTCCCGCGCCTGCACCGGCCCCCGCGCCCGCGCCTGCACCGGCACCTGCCCCCGCTCCGGCACCCGCACCGGCCCCGTCGTCGACCGACCTGTTCGATGCCCGCAAGAAGGACATCGCGATGCAGATCGTCTCCAGCGCCGAGAACTCGTCGCTGAACTGGAAGGCGCAGTACGCCTACATCCAGGACATCCATGACGGCCGCGGCTACACCGCCGGCATCATCGGCTTCTGCTCGGGCACCGGCGACATGCTGGAGGTGGTGCAGGAGTACACCAACCGCAAGCCGGGCAACGTGCTGTCCAAGTACCTGCCGGCGCTGAAGAAGGTGAACAACACCGAGTCGCACGCCGGGCTCGACCCGACCTTCACCGGCGACTGGAAGACCGCCGCCGCCGACGTGATCTTCCAGCAGTCGCAGGACTACGAGCGCGACAACGTCTACTTCAACCCCTCGGTCAACCGGGCCAAGGCTGACGGCCTGCGCGCACTCGGCCAGTTCGCCTACTACGACGCGGCCGTGATGCACGGCTATGAAGGCGCGATGAGCGTCCGCAAGGCGGCGATGGCCAAGGCCAGGACCCCCGCCCAGGGCGGCGACGAGGCGGCCTACCTGAACGCCTTCATGGATGCCCGCGTGGTCGAGATGAACAAGGAAGAGGCCCACAGCGACACGACGCGCGTCGACACCGCGCAGCGCGTCTGGCTCAAGGCCGGCAATTTCGACCTGAACACGCCGCTGAACTGGAAGGTCTACGGCGACCCCTTCAGCATCAAGTGAGCGAGGACAACACCATGACGAACATCCAAGCAACGACCCGGCGCCTGCGCTGGGCCCTGGCCCCGATCGCACTCGCCCTGCTGGCCGCGTGCGGCGGTGGCAACACCGGCGAAGACGACGGCGCGCAGGCCGCGGCCGTCGACGACAACGCCCAGGTCGCCGACGCGCCGACCGATGACGCGTCGGTGGCGCGCGAAGGCGCGCAGGCCATCACGCCGACCACGTTCCGCCACCCCGGCATCTTCCTGACGCAGGCGCGCCTCGACAGCTTCAAGGCCGCGCAGAACTCGGCCAACCCGAGCGTGCTGAAGACCGGCTACCAGTCGGTGATGAACGACTCGCGCAGCGCCTACACCTACTCGCACAAGGCCTTGTCCAACGTGCAGGTGGKGGGCAGCGCGATCGGCGACCAGGAAGCGCGCTTCAAGAACGACGCGCAGGCGGCCTACCTGAACGCGCTGCGCTGGGTGAAGACCGGTGACGCGCGGCACCGCGACAAGGCGGTGGCGATCCTGAACGACTGGGGCAGGACCTTCCGCACCTTCTCGGTGGCCTCGGGCACGAACGCGGCCCAGGTGCAGCTGGAGGCGGCGTGGATGCTGCCGGTGTGGGTCAGCGCGGCCGAGATCATCCGCCACTACAACAACGGCGAAGCCGGCTGGGCGCAGGCCGACATCACGACCTTCAACGGCTTCATCGACCGCCAGTACACAGAGGCCGCGAAGGCGCGCACCCGGGTCAACAACTGGGCGGTGTCGGCAGGCCTCGCGATGATGGCTGCCGGCGCCTACCAGGACAACCCGACGCGCTATGCGGCGGGCCTGCAGCGCATCACCGAGATGATCCCGCTGTCGGTCTTCTCGAACGGCGAGGTCAACGAACTGAAGGCCCGCGACTGCACTCACCCGCAGTACAACCTCGAAGGCCTCGCGCAGGCCGCCGAGATCGCGGTGATCCAGGCCGGCGACACCTCGGTGTGGCTGTGGAAGGCCTCGGGCGAGACCACGCCGCGCCTGGCCAAGGGGCTGGAGTACATGGCGAAGTCGCTGCAGAGCGGCAGCGGCGTGCGCAACTGCAAGGGCCAGCACCTGGAGGCCGGCTACATGGACATCGCGGTCAACGGCTACATGAACCGCGGCGTCGCGATTCCCAGCTTCCAGGCGCTCGCGAAGGCGCGCCGCCCGGACGGCAGTTCGATGCAGTTCCTCGGCTTCACGACCGCCACCCACGGCCGCGACGACTACTGATTCGCGATCGACGCCATCGTCAATTACGAAGCGGAAACAGCCCGCGCACAAGCTCCAGACTATGATCCGACTCAATTCGGTAGTCTGGAGCAGGTGCAAGCAGTGGGCACGATCAAGGATGTGGCACGACTGGCAGGTGTCGGCGTCGCCACGGCATCACGCGTGATTTCGGGCAAGGGGCCGTTCTCGGCCGACTCGGCTTCGCGCGTGCAGGCGGCGATCGAGCAGCTGGATTTCCGGCCGTCGCGCATTGCGCGTGCGCTGTCGATGAAGAGCACGAACGCGATCGGCGTCTACGTGCCCGATTTCAAGGGCCCGTTCTACGGTCCGATGCTGCACGCGATCGACATGGAGCTGCGGGCCCAGGACCGCCACATGGTGATCGCCAACGGCCACGGCGGCGAGGACGTGCGCGAGCAGGCGCTGAACGGCATCGAGTTCCTGATGGACCGGCAGTGCGAGGGCATGCTGCTGACGACCTATGCGCTGCGCGATGCCGACATCCTGGCGCTGAAGCGGCGTTTCCCGAACCTGGCGGTGGTCAACCGCGACGTGAAGGGCATGCGCAGCCAGTGCTTCACGGTCGATCACAAGGCCGGCGGCGTGCTGGCGGCGCGCACGCTGCTGGAGCACGGGCACCGCCGCATCGCGGTGATCGCCGGGCCGGCGGCGGCACCCGACAACCGGCTGCGGCTGCAGGGCTTCTTCGACACGCTGGCCGCGGCCGGCATCGCGCGCGAATCGGTGTCGATGGTGACCGGCGACTTCGCCGCCGAGAGCGGCTGGGCCGGCACCGGCCAGCTGCTCGCGGAGGGCGCGAAATTCACCGCGATGTTCTGCTGCAACGACCAGATGGCGATGGGGGCGATGTCGCGCCTGCAGGCCGACGGCCTGACGGTGCCGGGCGATGTGTCGGTGATGGGCTACGACGACACCGACATCGCGGCGTGGCTGTCGCCGCGCCTGACGACGATCCGCATCGTCGTCGGCGACATGGGGCTGAACGCCTGCCGGCTGCTGTCGAACCTGTGCTTCGGCACCGCGCTGCCGGTGTCGCGCGAGTTCGGGCCGGAGCTGATCATGCGGGATTCGCTGGCAGGGCCGAAGAAGGGCTGACTCAGAGGGCCGAGGCGTGCAGCCTGAAGCCCACAGCCCGGGCCACGGCTCCAGCAGGTGACCGCGCCGTGTTCCGGCGTGATGTTTCACCGCTGTGGCACCGTTTGTCACCGGCCGCGTCCCGTCGAGCCGCCGCAAGCCACCGCTATAGTCGGCGCGAGAGGAGCCGCCCACTTCGCGGAGGAGACCCATGTCCGAGACGAACGCCGCCGAGGCGTCCGCGATCACGCTGCCGGTCATCGACTGGAGCGCCGCCGCCAACCCGCTGCCGCAGGCCGCGCTCGATGTCTTCTGGCAACGCGTTGACGAGAAGCTCGCGCAGGACAACGAGGACTCGCGCCGCCGCCATGAGGTGGCGGTGCAGCGCTGGCCCGACGCGAAGCTGTTCCAGCTGGCGCTGTTCTCCGACGCCGAGAAGGCCGCGCTGCGCACCTACCTCGACAGCGACGCACGCCACCCGCCGCCGCGCGAGCATCCGACGGCACCGGGGCGGGACTGGTACCCGGTCCTGCCTGCGTTGCGCGAACTGCTGCTGCAGCACGAGGTGACGCCAGTCACGCTGTGGAAGATGCTGCAGTTCTTCGACATCGCGAGCGACCAGCGGCGGCGCGGCCTGCACTTCCATGGCGTCGACCTGATCGGCGTTCTGCACCAGCGCACCGGCCGGCCGACGATGCTGGAGCTGTCGCGCATGCTCGACGATTGCAACGAGAACGAGCACCTGCGCGGCCACATGCTGGTGTACGCGCACTGCGGCAGCGGCCTGGTGTTCAACGGCGACGCCGCGTCCGTCTGGCCCTACTTCGTCCACCAGGCGGACTACGTGCTGAAAGTCCTGCAGATGTCGACCGACAGCTACTGGTTCAACCGCGRCCGGCTGTTCAGCTCGATCGGCTCGATCCCGCAGCCGCCGGCGCTGCTGTGGGACGCGCTGTTCGCGCTCGCGGTCGGCAGCGCAAAGGGCGATCGCGCGCTGGCGCAGAAGACGCTGGCCGCGTGGCCGGGCCGCGAGGCGCGCATCGTCGAGGCACTGGCCGACGGCAAGAGCGAGGTGCGCGCGCAGGCCGCGCTGTGGCTGGCGCGGCTGCGCCATGCCGCCGCGCTGCCGGCGCTCGAGGCCGCAGTGCGCAAGGAAAAGCAGGACGTCGCGAAGGGCGCGCTGCTCGACGCGCTGATCGCGTTCGGCCAGCCGGTCGAGGCCTACCTGAACCGCGACGTGATGGCCGCCGACGCCGCCAAACTGCTCGCCAAGGGGCTGACGACCGACCTCGACTGGTTCCCGTGGGCACGCCTGCCGGCAGTGCGCTGGGCCGACGACGGGCAGCCGGTCCCGGTCGACATCCTGCGCTGGCTGCTCGCGCAGGCGGTCAAGCTGAAATCGCCGGAGCCGACCGCGATGCTGCTCAAGACCTGCAGCCTGTTCAACGCGGCCGACCGCGAGACCTTCGGCCAGTTCGTGCTCGACAACTGGCTGGCGGAAGACGAGCGCACCGGCGCCCAGGCGGGCGGCTCGGCCATCGTCTGCAAGGGCCTGCTCGCGGTGGCCGCCGCCTGCGCCGGCAGCGGCGCGGCCCCGGCGGCCCAGCGCTTCCTGAAGACCTGGTACGGCCTGCGGCCGTCGCAGTGCAAGTCGCTGGTCGCGATGCTGGCGTGGATCGAGCACCCGAGCGCGACCCAGCTGATGCTGGCGATCGGCAGCCGCTTCCGCACCAAGGGCATCCAGGACGAAGCCACCAAGCAGGCCCAGGCGCTGGCCGATCGCAAGGGCTGGACGCTGGCCGACCTGTCGGACCGCACCGTGCCCTCCTGCGGCTTCGACGAGACCGGCACGCTGGAACTGGACTTCGGCCCGCGCGCGTTCACCGCGAAGCTGCGGCCCGACCTGAAGGTCGACCTGCTGAACCCGGAAGGCAAGGCCATCGCGGCGCTGCCCGATCCGCGCCAGGACGACGACGCCGAGTTGGCCGCCGCGGCCAAGAAGGCGCTCGCGACCACGAAGAAGGAGCTGAAGGGCATCGCGGCGCTGCAGGCCGACCGGCTCTACGAGGCGATGTGCACCGAGCGCGAATGGAGCTTCGCCGACTGGCGCGACTACCTGCAGCAGCACCCGGTGATGCGCCACCTGGTGCAGCGGCTGGTGTGGCTGCAGGTCGACGGCGGGCACGCGCTGCAGGTGTTCCGCCCGCTCGACGACGGCACGCTGACCGACCGGCACGACGCCGCCGTCACGCTGCCGGACACTGCCCGCATCCGCCTCGCGCACGACACGCTGCTGTCCGACGACGACGTCGCGGGCTGGCGCACCCACCTGGTCGACTACGAGATCGCGCCGCTGTTCCAGCAGTTCGGCAAGGGCCGCTGGCAGCTGCCGACGGCCCAGGCCGCGGCGCGCGAGCTGAAGGATTTCGAGGGCCACCTGCTGCAGGCCTTCGCGCTGCGCAACCGCGCGCAGAAGCTCGGCTATGCGCGCGGCGCCTCCGAGGACGGCGGCTGGTTCTACAGCTACGACAAGCGCTTTCCGACGCTCGGCCTGCAGGCGATGATCCGCTTCAGCGGCAACTCGCTGCCGGAGGACAACCGCAAGGTCGCGCTGGATTCGCTGCTGTTCACTGGTACCGACACCCAGCCCGGCGTCGTTGCGACCGGACTGCCATTGTCGGAGGTGCCGGCCATCCTGCTGGCCGAGTGCCGCGAGGACATTCGCCTGATCGCGGCCGAGGGCAGCGGCTTCGCGGCCGACTGGTCGGCCCAGGTCAGCGGGCAGGGCTGACGCGATGGGCACCGTGCTGCGGGCTCCCGCCGAACTCGCCCACGCCGACGAACTGGCGCGCCTGGCCRCTGCCGACGGCGGTGCGCGCCCGCCCGGCTGGCAGCTCACGCCGCGCGCGGTGCGCAGCTTCATCGTCGGCGACGACAAGCTCGGCGTGAAGCGCAAGTTCTACGGCGACGATGCGCTGATCGATCGCTGCGTCGTCACGCTGATGAGCGACCGCGGCCTGATGCTGGTCGGTGAGCCGGGCACTGCGAAGTCGATGCTGTCCGAGCTGCTGGCCGCCGCGATCAGCGGCCGCTCCACCTGTACCGTGCAGGGCACCGCCGGCACCACCGAGGACCAGATCAAGTACGGTTGGAACTACGCGCTGCTGCTGGCCGAGGGGCCGACACCGCGCGCGCTGGTCGGCGGCCCGGTGCACGAAGCGATGCGCGATGGGCTGCTGTGCCGCTTCGAGGAGCTGACGCGGGTGCAGCCGGAGATCCAGGACTGCCTGATCAGCCTGCTGTCCGAGAAGATGCTGCACATTCCCGAGCTCGCCGGCGCCGAGGCCACGGTGTTCGCGGCGCGCGGCTTCAACCTGGTGGCCACCGCGAACATCCGCGACCGCGGTGTGCACGAGATGTCGAGCGCGCTGAAGCGCCGCTTCAACTTCGAGACGGTGCGCCCGATCTCCGACCGCCAGCTCGAACTGCGGCTGGTGCGCGAGCAGACCGAGGCGCTGCTGCGCCAGGCGCAGGTCGACGTCGAGCTGCGGCCCGATGTCGTCGAGTTGCTGGTCACCGCGTTCCATGACCTGCGCCACGGGCTGACCGCCGAAGGCACGGTGCTGGAGCGGCCGACCGCGGTGATGTCGTCGGCCGAGGCGGTGTCGGTCGGCTATGCGGCCTGCCTCGATGCGCACTGGTTCGGCAACGGCAGCGTCGGCGGCGAGCATGTCGCGCGCCAGCTGATCGGCACCGTGCTGAAGGACAACCCGGACGACGGCAAGAAGCTGCGCCACTACTTCGACGTGGTCGTCAAGGCGCGTGCGCAGCGCGATCCGCAGTGGCAGGGCGTGTTCGACGCGCGCCGCGAACTCGAACGCTGACGCGGCGTGGTCACCTCGGCGAGCACCAACAGCCTGCGCGCGCTCGCCGCGCGCCTGGCCGGCCCGGCGCTGGTCGTGCTGCCGGTGCGCCACCACAGCCCGGCCGCGTCGCTGCAGCTGCAGCGGCTGTTCGCGCAGGCGCCGCCGAGCGCGGTGCTGGTCGAAGGCCCGCGCAGCTTCACGCCGCTGGTGCCGCTGCTGACGCATGCGGACGCGCGCATGCCGCTGGCCGTCTACACCTACGCGGTGCTGGAGGCCGAGGGCCGCGAGCCGACGCGCCATGCCGCCTACTACCCGTTCTGCGACCACTCGCCCGAGCTGGTCGCGCTGCGGCTCGCGCAGGCGGCCGGCATCCCGGCGCAGTTCATCGACCTCGATTTCGCCGAGCAGAGCCAGTTCCAACCGGGCCAGGCCGAGGCGCAGTCGCCAGCCGGCGAATCGCTGCTGTCCGAGCGGCATTTCGAGCGCAGCCGCCGGCTGCAGGCGCTCGCGCGGCAACTCGGCTGCCGCGACCACGAGGCGCTGTGGGAGCACCTGTTCGAGCGCGACGCCGCGACGCGCCCGCTCGCGCAGTACCTCGACGAGATGACCGCCTACTGCCAGCTGGCGCGCGATGACCATCCCCTGGCCGAGCTGGAGGCCGACGGCACGCTGCAGCGCGAGGCCGAGATGGCCTGGCACCTGCGCGAGGCGCTGAGCCGGCGCGCGCCCGGCGACGGCCCGGTGCTGGCGGTGCTGGGCGGCTTCCATGCGGTCGCGATGCCAGGCCTGCTCGACGCACCGCCGCCGCGACCGCGCAGGGCCGGCCGCGCGGTGCGCGACCAGGCCTCGGCGCTGATCCGCTACAGCTTCGATCGGCTGGACCGCCTGAACGGCTACGCGTCCGGCATGACGGCGCCGGCCTGGCACCAGGCGCTGTGGACCGCGCTGGAGCGGCGCGCGAGGATCGGCCGCGTCGACGATGCGCAGGTGCGCCGCGACGTGACGCTCACGCTGCTGTCGGACATCGCCGCCGAGCTGCGCGAACGCCACGGCCTGCCGCTGCCGCTGCCGACGCTGGCCGCCGCGCACGAACAGGCGCTGCGGCTCGCGGCACTGCGGGGCCGCGCGGCCCCGCAGCGCGACGACGTCCTGGATGCGGTCACCAGCTGTTTCATCCAGGGCGATGCCGATGCAGACGGTGCGCTCGTGCGCTCGGTCGCGCGCCGGCATTTCAGCGGCGATGCGATCGGGCGCGTGCCGCCCGGCGCCAGCACGCCGCCGCTGGTGCGCGACTGCGAAGCGCGGCTGCGCCGGCAGCGCCTGAAGATCGACACCGGCACGCCGCAGCGCCTGGTGCTGGAGCTGTATCGCCGGCCCGAGCACCGCGTGACGAGCCGGCTGTTGCACGGCCTGGCGCTGCTGGAGGTGCCGTTCGGATCGCGCCGCGCGGGGCCGGATTTCGTGCGTGGCACCGGGCTGGACCGGCTGCAGGAGCACTGGGAGACGGAATGGAGCGCCGCCACCGAGGCGGCGCTGGTCGAGGCCTCGGTGCACGGCGTGACGCTGCCGCTCGCGGTGGCTCAGCGTTTCGGCCAGGAACTGGCGCGCCTCGAATCGGGCGTGCAGCCGCGCGATGCGCGCAGCGCCGCCGGCCGGCTGGCGCAGGCCTGCGTGCTCGGGCTGCACGAGCAGGTGCCGGGTGTCGCGGCGGTGCTGCACCGGGCGCTCGGCGAGGACGCGAACTTCGCATCGGTCACCGCAGCGGCCGGCAGCCTGGGCCTGCTGTGGGAATCGCGCGAACCGCTGGAGGCGCGCGATCTGCCGGAGCTGCCGCCGCTGCTGCAAGCCGCCTATGAGCGGGCGATCTACCTCGGGCGCGGGCTGCGCGGCGACGGCCCGGAGCGCGACGCGGTGGTCGGTGCGCTGGCGCGGCTGCGCGAGCTGCTCGCCAGCGAGGCCGGGCGGCACCTGGACGGCAGCCTGTACGACGCGCTGATCGACACGCTGCGCGGCAGCCACGACAGCGCGCTGATCCGCGGTGCCGCGACCGGCCTGGCGCATGCCGCCGGGCGGCTGGACTCGGCGCAGCTGCGCGCCGCGCTGCAAGGCCACCTGGGGGGCCTGCTCGCGGTGCAGCAGGCGGTCGCGTTCCTGCGCGGCCTGCTCGACACCGCGCGCGAACTGGCGTGGCAGGAACCGGCGCTGCTGGTGGTGGTCGACGAGTTGCTCGCGCAATGGCCTGAGCCTGACTTCATCGCGAGCCTGCCGGAGCTGCGGCTCGCGTTCGCCGGCATGACGCCGCGCGAGACCGACCGCATCGCACACGCCGTTGCACAGAGGCATGGCCGCGAGGGCCTCGGCCCGCTGGTGCGCCACGACCTGTCGGCGAACCAGCTGCAGGCGAACCTCGCGCTGTCGCAGACGCTGGCCGAGGTGCTGGCCGGCGACGGCCTCGCAGCGTGGCTGTCATGACGACGCTGGACCGCTGGCGGCTCGTGCTCGGCAAGTTTGCGCAGAACGGGCTGCACGGCGGCGCGCAGGGCAGCCGCCTCGGCGGCACGCCGGCCCGGCTCGACCAGGCGCTCGAGTTCCTGTACGGCCGCGAGTACCGCGGCCGCGGGGTGCGCGAGCCGGCGCAGCCGGGCTCGCTGGATGCGTCACAACTGACGCTGGTGACCTGGCTCGGCGAGGTGCGCGAGCTGTTCCCGAACGACACGGTGCAGGTGATCGAGAAGCATGCGCTCGACCGCTACGGCCTGACCGAGCTGGTCACCGACCCGCAGACGCTGGAGCGGCTGGAGCCGAACCAGCAGCTGTTGCGCACGCTGTTGACGCTGCGCCACCACCTGAAGGGCGAGGTGCTGCACATCGCGCGGCGCATCGTGCGCCAGGTGGTCGACGAGATCCGCCGCCAGCTCGAACCGAAGGTGCGGCAGACGCTGTCGGGCCGGCTGAACCGGCAGCGCCACTCGCCGATGGCGGTGGCGCGCAACTTCGACGCGCTCGACACGCTGCGCCGCAACCTGAAGCACTTCGACCGCGAACGCGGCCAGCTGGTGATCGAGCAGCTGCGCTTCTTCGAGCGCAACACGCGGCGCCTGCCGTGGGACGTCATCCTGTGCGTCGACCAGAGCGGCAGCATGGTCGACTCGGTGATCCACAGCGCGGTGATGGCCGGCATCCTGGCGGCGTTGCCGGCCTTCCGCGTCAAGCTGGTGGTGTTCGATACCAACGTGGTCGACCTGTCGGACCATGTCGACGACCCGGTCGAGGCGCTGATGCGGGTGCAGCTGGGCGGCGGCACCCACATCGCGCGCGCGCTGCGCTACTGCGGTCAGCTGGTCGAGACGCCGCAGCGCACGGTGCTGGTGCTGGTCAGCGATTTTTGCGAAGGCGCACCGCCCGGCGAGTTGCTCGGCGCGGTGAAGAAGCTGGCCGAGGCGCGCGTGAAGCTGCTCGGGCTGGCCGCGCTGGACGGCCAGGCGCACCCGGTGTACGACGAGGCGATGGCGCAGCAGCTGGCGCCCTGCGGCATGGAGATCGCCGCGCTGACGCCGCAGCACCTGGCGCAATGGCTGGTGAAGCTGATCTCATGAGCTTGCGGGCCGACCTGCAGCAGCAGCTGGCGCGTTTCGACGACGACGCCTACATCGCGCTCGCGAACCGCGGGCTGTTGCGGCGCGCCCGCAAGGACCTGGAGACGCAGGCCGTCACCGTGCACGACGACGCTGCCGACGCCCTGACGCTCGGCCTCGGCGAACTGCGCATCCGCTTCGATGCACGCGGGCCGGCGCATGCACGTTGCAGCTGCCAGGCCAGCGGCGTCTGCCAGCACATCCTGGCCGCGGCGATCGGACTGCAGCGCATGGGCGGCACCGCGCCGTCGCCGACGCCCGCGGACGAACTGGCGGCGATCGAGGCGGCGCTGCTCGCCTTCACGCCGCAGCAGCTGGTCGCGCACGCCGGCCGCGCCGGCCATCGCTGGGCCTGGCAGTTCGTGCAGGACATGGATCCGCAGACGCTGCGCCTGCACGGCGAGCGCCATGTGCTGATCGAGTTCAYGCAGCCGCGCATGCGTTTTCGCTTCATGGGCGGCGGCGTCGAGGCGCTGGTCGCCGATGCCGCGCTGGCGCAGATCGAGAAGTACCAGGTCGCCGCAGTGCTGGCCTTCCAGCGCGCGCGCGGCGTCGAGCTGCAGCCGCCGGAGGTGTCGCCGCGCACCGCCGCGCTCGACCTCGGCCGCGGCCATGCGCCGGTGCCCGGCGCCGTCGAATCGCAGGAACGCTCGCGCGAGCGGCTGCGTGCCAGCGCGCTGCAGCTGTTCGCCGACAGYGTCGAGCTCGGGCTGTCGCACGGCTCGCAGGGCCTGCACGAGCGCTTCGCGACGCTGGCTGTGTGGGCACAGGGGGCCGACTACCCGCGGCTCGCGCTGCTGCTGCGCCGCGTGGCCGACCACATCGAGCYGCTGCTCGAGCGCGCGGCCGGTGCCGATGAGCAGCGGCTGCTCGACGAACTGGCACTCGGCTTCGCGCTGGTCTCGGCGCTGGACGCCGCGGCGGCGCGTGGCGCCGCGCCGGTCGCGCTGGTCGGGCGGGCGCGCGGCCGCTATGCCGCGTCGGGCAGGCTGGAGCTGCTGGGGCTGGGCGCCCATGCCTGGCGCACCGGCTCCGGCTACCACGGGCTGACGATGCTGTTCTGGTCGCCGGCGGACCAGGCCTTCCTGTCGTGCTCGCTGGCCCGGCCGCAGGCGCAGCACGGCTTCGACCCGCGCACCAGCTACCGAGCGGCCGGACCGTGGGCCGGTGTCGCGTCGCCTGCGCAACTGAGCGGGCGCAGCCTCACGCTGATCGGCGCGCAGATCGGCCCGACCGGCCGCATCTCGACGGCCGATGGCTGCCAGGCCACCGCCAGTGCCGGTCCGGTGCCCTTGCAGGACCGGTTGCCGGTGTGCGACGACTGGGCTGCGCTGGCCGGCGAACGCAGTGCCGCACGACGCAGCCTGCTGGCCGAGCCCGATCCCTTGCGCGACTGGGCGGTGCTGCGGCCGGCGCGCTTCGGCAGCGCACGGTTCGATGCGGCGCGCCAGGCGCTCGTGTGGCCGCTGTTCGATGCGGCGGGTCGGCGACTCGATGCCGAGCTGGCGTACAGCGCACTGAACGCGCATGCGATCGGGCGCATCGAGGCACTGGCCGCGCCGGCCGCGGGCACGCTGCTGGTCGCGCAGGTCGTGGCCGGCGAGCGCGGCCTGGTCGCTCAACCGCTGAGCCTGGTCGAACCGGCGCGACTCGACGTGCTGCACTTCGACGCGGCGCCCGACGGCGCACCGCTCGCCGCCGCGCACGGCGCGCCGGGGCCGGACCCCGCCTCGGTCGCGGCGATCGAGCTGCCCGGCGCATTGCGCGAGGTGCGCCGCACGCTGCATGCGCAGGCCGAACGAGGCATCGTGGCCGAGCGCGTCGCGGCCTGGCAGCAGCAATGGATGGCGGCGTGCGGGCGCGCGGCGGCAGCCGGCTTCACCGTGTTCCAGCGGTTGCGGCACGACGATGCGCGGCCGGGTGCGGTGCTGCTGCGAGCCCACTGGCTGTGCCGCCAGTGCGAAGCGCTGCTCGCCCCTGCGGAGTCGGACGACTGACCCGCCGGGTCGGATAACCCGGCCAGCGTCGAAAGAGCCCGAGTGGTAGACTCCGTGCTTCCTCCTGGCGCGTGTCGGGCGGCCTGTCCCGCGGGCTGCATCATCTGACGACATCGACGCCCCATCACCGATCGACGCTGCAGCAGCCCTCCACGGGAGCACCTGCAGGCCGGTCGCGCCCTAGAAAGAACTGCATCAAGACCTCGATCGAAATCGGCAGATACCTCGTCTCGCCACTCAGCCATTCCCGCAGCGACGGCCGCCATCAGGCCGCCGTCTCCATCCGCAGCGGCCAAGGCAGCGCCACCCATGACCGGGTCATGCGCTTCTCGCCGCTCTTCAACACCGCCCGCGCCGCACTGCGCTATGCCACCGACCAGGGCCTCGCCTGGGTCGCCGGCCGCAGCGTGGCCGTGCCTTCACCATCCAACCCCTAAGGAGTGTCCTCATGGCCAAGGAAGAACTGATCGAAATGAGCGGCGTCGTCAACGAAATCCTGCCGGACTCGCGTTTTCGCGTGACGCTGGAGAACGGCCACAAGCTGGTGGCCTACACGTCGGGACGCATGCGCAAGCATCACATCCGCATCCTGGCCGGCGACAACGTGTCGCTGGAGATGTCGCCGTACGACCTGAGCAAGGGGCGGATCACGTTCCGCCACCTCGGCCGGCCGCCGCAGCAGAACCGCTGACAGCCCGCTGAAACGGGCCTCGGCCTCAGGCCGCCGCCGGCACGGCCTTGGTCCGTGCGGCTTCGTCGGCGGCCGCCTTGGCCAGTTCGTTGTAGACCGCGGTGAACAGCGCGCCCATGTCCTCGATGCGGGTGCGCGACACGCCGGGCGCCGGGTTGGTGATCAGCGCGGCCGTGATCGTGGCAGCGGGTTGAAGCAGGAATTGGTTCATGAGGGTCTCGACAAGTTGAGGCCCATCGTAGTCCTCCTGCCGCTGCCGCAACGCAAAGGCCTTGCAATTCGCGCACAACCTGCTCGCCAACCCTCTACTCGCTGATGCTCATCCCGAGCGCAGCGGCCGAGCGCTTCATCCGCTCGACGCGCTGCGCCAGCTGCTCGCCCTCGCGCTGCTGCATCTCGTCGAGCGAGGTCATCAGGGCCTGGAATCGGTCGAGGTCGTCGTCGGCCTCGAACAGCACGCCGTCGTCGGTGAAGGTGAGCTTGGCCCGACGCTCGTCGATCAGCTCGCACACCTGCTGCGCCGCGGCGATCCAGCGCTCGCGGTTCTCGTAGAACTCGCGCTGCGCGTTGAACTGCCATTCCAGCATCGGGACGATGCGGTCGCGCTCGGTATCGCGCACGGCCTCGGGCAAGTCCTCCAGCGCCTTCGCCATCTCGCCGGCGAACGCCACCATCAGCTTCTGGTACGCCTGCCGGTGCGTCGCGGTCAGCTCGCGCAATTCCTCGAGCGTCGCGATCGACGCCGCGGTGCCGGCCGGCGTCGACAGGCGATCGGGCATCAGCACCTTGTCGAGCTCCAGCTCGGTCTGCCGCTGGTGGTAGGCCTTCGCCACCTGCATGCCGAGCTGCGAGTAGCGGCGGGCGATCTGGATCAGGGCGTCCTGGGAAGTCGTCATCCGCGCATTCTCCCAGCTTGCTCAGCCATCGCCATCCGGCCGCCCGCCGCCACGCGCGATCCATGCGTCGATCCGCTGCTCCAGCACTGCCAGCGGCATCGTCCCGCTGTCGACGACCACCGCATGGAAGTCGCGCAGGTCGAAGCGCGCGCCCAGCGCCTGCTGCGACCGATCGCGCAGCTCCAGCAGCTTGCGCTTGCCCAGCAGGTAGCCCAGCGCCTGGCTCGGGTTCGAGAAGTAGCGGTCGACCTCGCTGGCGGCATTCTTCGGTTCGAGCCCGGCCTGCCGGATCATGTAGTCGACCGCCTTTGCGCGCGGCCAGCGGTAGGCATGGATGCCGGTGTCGACCACCAGCCGCGCCGCACGGAACAGCTGCCCCTGCAGGTGGCCGTAGTGCTGGTACGGATCGCGGTACATGCCGAGCTGGAAGCCCAGCGATTCGGCGTACAGCGCCCAGCCCTCGCCATAGGCCACGTTCCAGCCGGCATAGCGGCGCCAGTCGTGCAGGCCCTCGACCTCGGCCGCCCGGGCGCCCTGCAGGTGGTGGCCCGGCACCGCCTCGTGCATGAACAGCGTCTCCACCTCCCAGGTCGGTTCGCCGGCGTAGCCGGGCGCATTCACCGTGAAGTAGCCGGGCGTGCCGAGCTCCAGCGAGCCCAGCGTGTAGTTCGCCGCCGTGCTGCTCACCGCCTCCGAGGCCGACATGCCGCGCACCTGGTACGGCATGCGCGGCACCGTGTGGAACAGCGCCGGCAGCTGCGGATCGATGCGCGCCGACATCGCGCGGTAGCTCGCCAGCAACTCCTCCTGCGACTTGAAGAAGAAGCGCTTGTCATGGCTCACGTAGTGCATGAAGGCCTGCGTGCTGCCCTTGAAGCCGGTCTGCCGCGCCACCTGGGCGATCTCGCGCCGCAGCCGAGCGACCTCGCGCAGGCCGAGCGCGTGGATCTTGCCGGCATCCAGCCCCTGCACGATGCCGGTGCGGATCAGGAAGTCGTAGTACGCGGCGCCGCCCGGCAACGCCGACAGGCCCACGTCGACCGGCGCCTTCGGACGGTAGGTCGTCGCGAGGAACTCGCGCAGCCGCCGCATCGCCGGCTGGTAGTCGTCGCGCACCGCGGCGCGCGCGGCCTGCAGCAACGCGTCGCGCTGGTCCTCGGGCACGGCCGGCACGAAGGCGGCGAACGGCTTCAGCAGCACGCTGTCGTTGGCATCGRCCACCAGGTGCGCGTCGATGCCGGCGATCGTGCGATCGACCACGCCCTGCGGCTGCACCCAGCCCGATTGCAGGCCCTGCACGAGGCGCTGCTGAATCTGCTCGGCGTAGCGCGGCACCGCCTTCACGCGCGACGTGTAATCGCGGTAGTCGTTCGCGCTGCGCATCGGCGTCATCTGCGCGGCCAGCGGCATCATCGACTGGATGCCCCACAGCGTGGTCAGCGCCAGCTCGTCCGCATGCCCGAACTGCTGCGCCTCGACGGCGATGCGCATCTTGTCCAGCAGCAACTGGTGCGACACCCGGTCCTGGCCGTGCAGGCCCRCCGCGTCGATCGCCTGCACGCGCGCGAGCGTCGCGCGCTCGTAGTCGTGCTCGCGCTGCCGCTCGGCGTCGGACAGGTCGGGCAGCAATGCGTTGTAGCCGGGGACGCCCAGCACGCTGGCCCACATCGGCTCGCGGCGGAAGTTCTCGGCCAGGTCGGCATCGAGCAGGCTGCGCAAGGCCGCGGCCGGCGTCGACGGCACGGCGGAGGCCGCCCGCTCGGGTACGGCCGCCGTCTGCGCGTGGAGCGTTCCTGCCGCGGCGATCAGCACGGCCAGCAGGACAGGCTGCGCGCCGCGCAGCCAGGTCATCGGAATCGTCATCGAGTGGTTCTCCCTGGTCAGGTGATGGATAGCCTCATGGGCTGCTGTCGGAAGCCGCCGGCGCCGCGGGTGGCGGCATCGGCTCTTCATTCTGCGGTCGCGGCGGCCGGTCGCCGGGCGCGCGCGGCACGCCGGTCTTCGGGTCCAGGCCCATGTTGCTGAGCGCCTGCCCGAGTTCCTCGGCGGTCTTCGGTGGCTGGTCGGCGGAATGGGCCGGGTCGAGGCTGCCGCCCTCGCCGGGGCCCTCGTTCGTGCCCTCGGGCGCCGACGCCGCCGGGTCGAACGCCGGCACCGGCACGCGCGGCGGCGGGAAGCTCGCCTTCGGGTCGACCAGCCCCTTCTTCTGCGCATCGCGGAAGAAATCGCCGACCAGCCGCACCGCGTTGTGCCCGCCCTGGCCCCACCAGCTGCTGCGCAGCGTGACGCGCGCATCGTTGAAGCCGACCCACGCCCCCGCGACCAGTTCCGGGTGCATCAGGATGAACCAGCCGTCGGTGTTCTTCTGCGTGGTGCCGGTCTTGCCGGCCAGGTCGCCGGTCACGCCGAAGCGGGTGCGGACCTGCGTGCCGGTGCCGCGCGCGATCACGCCGCGCATCATGTCGATCAGGTCGGTCGCGGCCTCGGGCGACATGCCGCGGCGCGGGGCCTCGCCGAACTCGGCGATCACCCGCCCCGTGCGGTCCTTGATGCGCTTGACGAACACCGGCTTGTGCACGCTGCCCACCTGCGCGATCGACGCATAGGCGTTCACCATCTCCAGCAGCGTGACCGGGCTGGTGCCGAGCGCGAGCGACGGCACGGCCTCCAGCGGGCTCTGGTCGACGCCCAGCGATTTCGCGAGCGCCACCACGCGCGGGATGCCCACTTCCTGCATGACCTGCGCGGTGATGGTGTTCTTCGACAGCGCCAGACCGTCGCGGATCGTCATCGGCTGGCCGGTCGCGCCCGACATGTCGGTCGGCCGCCAGACGGTGCCGCCCATCGTCACCTCGACCGGCCCGTCGACGAAGGTGCGGTCGGGCGTCAGCCCCGCCTCGAGTGCCGCGCCGTAGACGAAGGGCTTGAAGGTCGAGCCGGGCTGGCGCTCGGCCTGCGCGACGTGGTCGTACTGCTCCAGCGCGAAATCGCGGCTGCCGACCCAGGCGCGGACCTCGCCGTTGCGCGGGTCCATCGCGACGAAGCCGGCTTCCAGCCGCGTCTTCTGCGCCTTCAGCCGCGCCATGAACGGCGCGTCGGCCCGCAGCTTCTCCAGCGCTTCGCCCGGGCCCGCACCGGCGTCGACCGCCTGCCTGAACTCCGGCGACTCGCGCAGGAACGCGGTGACGAGGTCGCGCCGCCCGGTCCACAGCCAGCCGAACGGCTCGGCCTTGCCGAGCAGCTTCGCATAAGCCTCGGGCGCGGTCGACACCGCCGGCAGCGCCGGGCGGCTCCATTCGACATTGGCCACCTGCTGCAGCGCATCGGCTTGCGCCTGCACCGCGCGCACCGCCTCGTCCTGCAGCCGGCTGTCGAGCGTGGTCTCGATCGCCAGGCCGTCGGCGTAGAGGTCGTGGTCGTGCTCATCGGCCCAGTCGAGCAGCCACTTGCGCGCATAGGCCGCGAAGTGCGGCGCGGTGGCCGGGAAATCGGGCTGCCGGCTCCAGTGCAGCTGCAGCGGCTGCGCGCTCAGCGTGCGCAGCTGCTCGTCGGTGATCGCCTGCGCCTTCGCCATCTGCGACAGCACGACGTTGCGCCGTGCGAGCGAGCGCTCGGGGTGCTGCACCGGGTTGTAGTAGTACGTGCCCTTCAGCATGCCGACCAGCGTCGCGCTCTGCAGCGCGTCGAGCTCGGCCGCCGAGGTGTCGAAGTAGGTGCGCGCCGCCATCTCGATGCCGACCGCGTTGTACAGGAACGGCGCGGTGTTCAGGTAGGCCTCGAGGATCTGCTTCTTGTCGTAGACGCGCTCGATGCGCATCGCCGTGACCCACTCCTTGGCCTTGCGGTGCAGGTTGCGGGCGCGCCCGACCTCGTCGGGAAACAGGTTGCGCGCCAGCTGCTGCGTGATGGTGGAGCCGCCCTGCATGTCGCCGGTGGCGCTGTGCAGCACCGCGCCGAACGAGCGGATGAAGTCGATGCCGTGGTGATCGTAGAAGCGCTTGTCCTCGGTGGCGACCAGCGCCTTCACGACGAAGGGTGAGACCTTGTCGAGCGTCAGCCGCTCCTGCTGGGCGCGCCGGAAGCTGGCGATCTGCTGGCCGTCGGCCGACAGCAGCACGCTCGGCTGCTGCGCCTGCATCAGCTTGAGGTCGTCGACGCTGGGCGTGATGCGCAGCAGCACCGCGACGTAGATGCCGAGCGCGACGGCCGCCACGGCGGCCGCGAGCGCCGACCACAGCGCATACCTCAAAGCAAGACGCTTCAGGCGCTGGCGCCACGCGGGCGCCGGCTCGAAGCCGGGCACGGTGGGCATCGGGTCGGGGCGGAAACGCAACATCAAGGTCCTTCCATACGGCAACTCCACCACGGGCAAACGGCGGGCCGGGTGGGCGAGTCTATGCAATGTCCCGCGGGAGACGGTTTCGGGGTGTTGCTTCTATAGTCTCGGCTCCCCCGCTGCAGGATGCCCCCATGAACGGCCAGACCCCCCGCCACCTGCTCGCCCAGGCCGCGAGCGACACCGATCCGCTGGAGACGAAGGAGTGGCTCGACGCGCTGCGCGCCGCCGTCGCCGAGGGCGGCAGCGAGCGCGGCCTGTACCTGCTGGAGCAGCTGGAGGAGCAGGCGCAGCAGCTGGGCATCGTGCCGCACGTGCAGCCGTATTCGGCCTACCGCAACACCATCCCGCTCGAGCGGCAGGGTCACTATCCCGGCGACCTCGCGATCGAGGAGCGGCTCACCACGATCACACGCTGGAACGCGCTCGCGATGGTGGTGCGCGCGAACCAGGCCTATGGCGAGCTGGGCGGCCACATCGCGAGCTATGCCTCGGCGGCCGAGCTGTTCGAAGTGGGCTTCAACCACTTCTTCCGCGGCGACGACAGCCGCACGCCGGGCGGCCGCGACGCCGACCTGGTGTACTTCCAGCCGCATTCGGCGCCGGGCGTGTATTCGCGTGCCTTCCTCGAGGGCCGGCTCAGCGAGGAGCAGCTCGCGAACTACCGCCAGGAGGTCGGCGGCCACGGCCTGTGCTCGTACCCGCACCCGTGGCTGATGCCGGAGTTCTGGCAGTTCCCGACCGGCTCGATGGGGCTGGGCCCGCTGAGCGCGGTGTACCAGGCGCGCTTCATGCGCTACCTGGCGCACCGCGGCCTGGCCGACACCGCGCAGCGCCATGTGTGGGGCGTGTTCGGCGACGGCGAGATGGACGAGCCGGAATCGATCGCCGGGCTCACGCTCGCCGCGCGCGAGCAGCTCGACAACCTGACCTTCATCGTCAACTGCAACCTGCAGCGGCTGGACGGCCCGGTGCGCGGCAACGGCCAGATCATCCAGGAGCTCGAGTCGCTGTTCACCGGTGCCGGCTGGAACGTCATCAAGGTGCTGTGGGGTTCCGACTGGGATGCCCTCTTCGCGCGCGACACCCAGCACGTGCTGCTGCAGCGCCTGGCCGCCACCGTCGACGGCCAGTACCAGACGCTGGGCGCGAACGACGGCGCCTACAACGTCGAGCACTTCTTCCGCCAGGATCCGCAGGTGCAGGCGCTGGTGGCGCACATGGGCGTCGACGAGATCGATGCGCTGAAGCGCGGCGGGCACGACTTCCGCAAGCTGCATGCGGCCTTCGCGGCGGCGCGGGCGCACAAGGGCCGGCCGACGGTGATCCTCGCGAAGACCAAGAAGGGCTTCGGCATGGGCGGCGTCGGCGAATCGCGCATGACCTCGCACCAGGCGAAGAAGCTCGACGTGAGCGCGCTGAAGGCCTTCCGCGACCGCTTCGCGCTGCCCTTGTCCGACGACGACGTGGCCGCGCTGCGCTTCYACAAGCCGGCCGACGACAGCCCCGAGATGGCCTACCTGCACGAGCGCCGCCGCGCGCTCGGCGGCGCGCTGCCGGCGCGCAAGCCGCAGGCGCCGGTGCTGCCGGTGCCGCCGCTGGCCGGCTGGGGCGGTTTCGCGCTGCAGGCCGACGGCAAGGAGATGTCGACGACGATGGCTGCCGTGCGCATGTTCGCCGGGCTGCTGAAGGACGAGGCGCTCGGGCCGCGCATCGTGCCGATCGTCGCCGATGAGGCGCGCACCTTCGGCATGGCGAGCCTGTTCCGGCAGATCGGCATCTATTCGCCGCACGGGCAGCTGTACGAACCGGAGGATGCGGGCTCGATGCTGTCATACCGCGAAGCGAAGGACGGGCAGCTGCTGGAGGAAGGCATCACCGAGGCCGGCGCGCTCGCGTCATGGATCGCGGCCGGCACCTCGTACAGCGTGCACGGGCTGCCGATGCTGCCGATGTACATCTACTACTCGATGTTCGGCTTCCAGCGCGTGGGCGACCTGATCTGGGCCGCGGCCGACCAGCGCGTGCGCGGTTTCCTGTTCGGCGCGACGGCGGGGCGCACGACGCTCGGCGGCGAGGGCCTGCAGCACCAGGACGGCAGCAGCCTGGTGATGGCCTCGACGGTGCCGAACTGCCGTGCGTGGGATCCTGCCTTCGCGGGCGAGGTCGCGGTGATCATGGACCATGCGGCGCGCCGCATGCTGGAGGAACAGCGCGACGAGTTCCACTACCTCACGCTGATGAACGAGAACTACGCGCAGCCGTCGCTGCCCGACGCGGCGCATGCCGACCTGCTGCGCGGCATGTACCGGCTGGCGGAGCACCCGGTCGGAAAGAAGAAGGGACAGAAGGCGAGCCGTGTGCGGCTGCTGGGCAGCGGCGCGATCCTGCGCGAGGTGATGGCCGCGGCCGAGCTGCTGGCCGCCGACTGGCAGGTGGCGAGCGAGGTGTTCAGCGTGACGAGCTTCAGCGAACTTGCTCGCGATGCGCGCGAGGCCGATCGGCGGGAGCGGCTCGGTGGCATGCCGGCGGTGTCGCACGTGGCGGCGCTGCTGGCCGGCAACGATCCGGTGATCGCCGCGACCGACTACGTGCGGGCCTGGCCGCAGCTGATCGCCGAGTACGTGCCGGCACGCTACGCGACGCTCGGCACCGACGGCTTCGRCCGCAGCGACACGCGCCAGCAGCTGCGCCGCTTCTTCGAGGTCGACCGGCACCAGGTGGTGCTGGCGGCGCTGCAGGCGCTGGTGCGCGAGGGCGCGCTGGAGCGCGGGGTGCTCGCGCAGGCGGCGACGCGGTATGGGGTGGATGGCGAAGCGCAGGCGCCCTGGCAGGCCTGATGTTGCTGCAGGTGGGGATTTGCAAACGCCGCAAGAAGGTGCTTCTGCCGCGAGGCCACTTCCGGTGCCGGTGCACCGGCAGAAGAATGCGCTCCATGCACGAATCGCGTGTGCCTTCCAGACGAACCACCATGAAAACCCTTGCCGCTGCCGCCGCACTGACCGCCCTGTGCGGCGTCGCGACTGCCGCTGACGACCTGCCTCGACCCCACCACCTCGCTGCCGCGCCCGGCAGTGCAGACGCCGTGCTGGCCGCACGCCGCTATGCCGCCTTCTGGGACACCGGAGAGGCCCTCCATGCACAGGCCGCGCTGTCGCCGGGCTTCATCGATCGCACCTTGCCCGCCGGCCGCCCGCAGGGCCCGGACGGCCCGCTGGCTGCATCGAAGGCCTTCCGCGCAGCCGTGCCCGACCTGCGCGCCGAGATCGACGACCTGGTGGCCAGCGGCGACCGCGTCGGCGTGCACCTGCACTTCCGCGGCCATTTCACCGGCAGCTTCGCCGGCCGGCCGGGCAGCGGCCAGGTGGTCGATTTCCAGGCCTTCGATCTCTACCGCGTCGAGGCGGGCCGGATTGCCGAGAACTGGCATCTCGAAGACAACCTGACGCTGATGCAGCAGCTCGGCGTGATCGCCAACTGAACCCGCAGGACGCCCGATGAACATCACTTCCCTTCGCTTCGACGGCCAGCACGTCGTCGTGGTCGGCGGCAGCTCCGGCATCGGCCGGGCGGTCGCCGTGGCGGCCGAGGCGGCCGGCGCCCGCGTCACCGCGCTCGGCCGCCACACGCCGATCGCCTGCGACCTCACCGACGACGCGAGCGTCGTGCAGGCCTTCCAGCGCACCGGCGCGATCGACCACCTGGTGTTGACGCCCGGCGCACGCGTCGGCTCGCCGCGGCTCGAGYAGCTCACCGACGCCGAGCTGCTGACCGCCTACCAGGTCAAGCTGTTCGGCAGCCTGCGTGCCATCCGGGCGGCGCTGCCGGTGCTCGCGCCGACGGCCTCGATCACGCTGACCTCGGGCCAGCTGGCGCGCAAGCCGAGCCCCGGCGGGCTGCTGAAGGGCAGCCTGAATGCCGCGGTCGACGCCGCCGGCAGGCAGCTCGCGAAGGAACTGGCGCCGCGGCGCGTCAACGTCGTCAGCCCCGGCGCGATCGACACGCCGCTGTGGGGCGCCGACGGCGATGCGGCCCGTGCGGCCACGCTCRCACGCGTCGGCGGCACGCTGCCGGTCGGCCGCGTCGGCCGGCCCGATGAACTGGCGCAGGCCTACCTGCTCGCGATGGCGACCGGCTTCATGACCGGCTCGGTGATCGACGTCGATGGCGGCGGCCTGCTGTGACGTCGTGTCGACGCTGAGACACTGGCGGGCATGGACCGCCTGAACGACCTGCGACTGTTCGTCGATGCCGCTGCGCTCGGCAGCTTCTCTGCCGCCGGGCGCAAGCACGGCCTGTCGGCGGCAGCGTCGAGCGCGACCATCCAGCGCATCGAGGCCGCGCTCGGCGTCAAGCTGTTCGAGCGCACGACGCGCCGGCTGCGGCTGACGGAAGAGGGCGAGGCCTACCGCCACTACGGGCAGCAGGCGCTCGACGCGCTGGCCGAGGCCGCGCAGGTGCTGCAGGCCGGCCACCGCGAGGTGCGCGGCACGCTGCGCCTGTCGGCGCCGTCGGACCTCGGCCGCAATGCGCTGCTCGCGCACCTCGACACGTTCCAGCAGCAGCACCCGCAGGTGAAGCTGGTGCTGAACCTCGGCGACACGCCAGCCGACCTGCTGGCCGACGACATCGACCTCGCGATCCGCTACGGCCAGCCGCGTGACAGCCGCATGGTGGCGCGCCTGCTGGCACCGAGCCGGCGCGTGGTGTGCGCGGCGCCGGCGCTGGTCGCGCGCGTGGGCCTGCCGGCGTCACCGGAGGCACTGGCCGCGTTGCCGACGCTGGTGCTCGTGACCGATGCCGGGCCGATGCAGGACTGGCGCTGGCGGCAGGGCGATGCCGCGCGCACGGTGCGCGTGGCCCGCACGCACGAGAGCAACGACGGCGATGTGATCCGCCGCTGGGCGATCCAGGGGCGGGGCTTCGCGTACAAGTCGCTGCTGGACGTGGCGGCCGACCTGCAGGCCGGGCGCCTGCTGACCGTGCTCGATGCGCAGTTCAGCGAGCCGGCACCGCTGAACGCGCTGTACCACCCGCACGGTTTCCAGCCGCCGCGCTTGAAGGCGCTGCTGGCGCACCTGCAGCAGGCCTTCGCCGGCTGACCCGCATCGTCGTCAGGTCGGGTCCTGCGGCGCCTCCCGCAGCACCATCGCCGCCGGTTTCGACATCGGCAGCCCCGCCTCGCGCAGCCCGCCCAGCACCGTGAACAGCAGCGCGCTCTTCACCGCATACGACTGCCGCGGCGACACCACGTAGCCGGTCGCGTTGAACACCAGGTTGCCGTTGTCGAAACCGTCGAGGTAGACCTTCGGCACCGGTGTCTCCAGCACGTCGTCGTGTTGCTCGAAAGCCTGCAGCAGCAGGTCGCGCACGCGTTCGGTGTCGGTGTCCAGCGGCATCGGCAGCTTGATCTGCACCAGCCCCAGCGGGCTCGCGAGCGTGACGTTGCGCACCGTCTTCGTGATGAACTCCGAGTTCGGCACGATCACCGTCGAGCGGTCGCCCATCTGGATCTCGGTGGCGCGCACGTTGATGCGGCGGATGTCGCCCTCGATGCCGCCGAGCGTCACCCAGTCGCCCACCTTCACCGGCCGCTCGGCCAGCAGGATCAGCCCCGAGACGAAGTTCGACACCACCGCCTGCAAGCCGAAGCCGATGCCCACCGACAGCGCGCTCGCGATCCACGCGATCTTGTCGAGCGCCAGCCCGACGGCCGACAGCCCGAACGCGATCGCGAGCACCGTGCCGACGAAGCCGAACAGCGTGGTGGTCGAGCTGCGCATGCCGGCGTCGAGCCGCGTGGTCGGCAGGAAGCTGCGTGTCAGCCAGCGCTTGAGCGCGCGCACCGCCAGCAGGCTGAGGCCGAACACCAGCAGCGCGCGCAGCACCGCCACCGGCCGCACCTGCAGCTCGCCGACGGCCACGCCGACGTCGAGCTGGCCGAGGCGCTGCCACAGGTCGCCCGGCCCCTCGCCGAACGGCGCAAGGATCAGCACCAGCGCCACCAGCAGCACCGCGAGCTGCAGGCTGCCCGCGCCGATGACGGCCACCTGGTTGCGCAGGTGCGAGGGTGATACCGCGGCATCCGAGTGCGCCTCGATCGCGCCATCGGGCTCCTCCGCGTCCGGATCGGTGAGCGGCGGCGAGCGCACCCAGGTGTCGAAGACATCGCCGACCAGCAGGTTCAGCAGGTAGGCGGTCAGCGAGACCGCGAACACCCAGACCACCTGGCGCGCGACGAAGCCGCCGAGCGCCACGTAGCCGACCACGATGCAGACGACGCTCGCCACCAGCGCGAGCCACACGCCGCCCAGCATCAGCGAGACCCACAGCGGGCGGGGCAGGGTGTCGAGCGGCGATGTGGGTTCCGGCGGGGGCTCGATGGCCGCAGCGGCGAGTGCTGCGCGCCGCAGCCGCTCGCCCGTGCGCAGGCTGCGGCCGACGACCAGCGCCAGCACCAGCGCATAAACGCAGTTGATCGCGACCTCGGCCGCGAGATCGGCCTGCGCCAGCACCGCAAGCCGCTGCATCAGCCAGCCGGCCAGCGTGACGGCGCCGATCACCACCGGCTGCCGGCGCAGGGCCGTCGCCAGCGCATCGGGCATCGGCAGCAGCCGCCACGCCGGCCGGTCGGCCGACAGCAGCGCGCGCCCGAGGCCGGCGAGGTAGGCCGAGAACAGCACCGCGCCGAGGAAGCTCGCGAGCATGCCGTGCAGCGGCTCGGGCACCGGGCGCTGCCAGTTCAGGCCGAGCACCAGGCCCCACGCGACGGCCCCGGGGGCGAGCATCCACAGCAGCGTCTGCGCGAGGGCGTACAGCGTGCGGCGCACTCGCGCGGCCGGCGAGTGGGTGGCGACCAGCCGCGCGACGACGCGGCCGAGCGCGATGCGCAACGCGATGCCGATCAGCGCGACGCCGAGCCAGGCCAGCCACGCCGCGGCCGACATGCGGGCGAAGGCCGCGGCGAGCTGGTCCTGCCACGGCGAAGGCGTCGCTTCGCCGGGCGAGAGCAGGTCGCGCAGGTCGTGCCAGAACGAGGTGCTGAGCAGCGCATCGGTACGCTCGAACAGGTGCGCCTGGAAGCGCGAGCGGCGCTGCCGCGCGGCCTGGTCGGCGAGCTGCAGGCTCTCGACCGACAGCAGCCGCGCGAGCTTGATGCGCGCGGTCAGGGCCTCGGTGGTCTTCTGCAGGCTGCCACGCTGGGTGGCGACATCGCTGTCTTCGCGGGTGCCGTCGGGGGCGGCGCCGAGTTCGGTCAGCCGCGCCTGGGCGCGCGCGAGTTCGGGGGCCTGGGCTTGCGCGATCTGCTCGGCGTTGTGCTGGATCTCGAGCAGCGCGTCGCGCATCGCGACCAGCTCGGCATCGGGGCTGTCGGCCTGCAGGCGCTTCTCGATCGAGTCGACGCGCAGGCGGGCCGCTTCGAGGGTGGCGTCGGGGTCGTCGGCGGGCTGGGCGCTCGCGGTGACGGTGGCGGTGAGGGCGCCCAACGCGAACAGCAGCGTGAGCAGCAACGAGCGCGTGATCCGTGTCAGAAAGGAAACAGCCTGTGGTCGGCCTGGCATGCGATCGGCTCCATTCGAGAGGGCAGCGGGAATCGCGCATCCTGCCACCGTGGTGCAGGGCTTGGCAAACGAGGTGCCAAGGGGGCCTGCGGACATCACCGCATCGTGGCAGCCATGCCGGTGATCAAGCGGTCGAGCAGGCGGGCGTAGCCGCGCGCGTCCTCGCGATGGACCGTGTCGAGCAACTCGGGCCAGATCTCGCTCCACAGCGACCGCAGCGCATGGCGTTGCGCTGTGTCCTCTTGATCGCGAACGCTCTGCACGCCGGCGCAGGTCTTGTCCAAGGACTGCCGCAACACCCTGGCGACGTCGGCACGGTCACAGGTGCTGGCGCGATCCGCGAGCGCCATTGCGTCACGCAATGCCTGCGGGCGCAGACGTGGCTTCAGGTATTTCTCCACCACCCTGAAGCGGACATCGCGGGAAAACGCCACGACCCGGCGCGGATGGCGGCGCAGCTTCTTCAGAGCGGACCGATACGCGTCGATGTCGTGCTCGTCGATGGCACGCTGCAGTGCGGCCAGGCACGTTGACGCCGCCCGACCCGACAGGCCGGTCGAGACGCTGGTGGATGCCGGGACACCTTCCCGCAAGGTCGCCAGGTGGCTGCGGAGCTTTTCCAGGTGCGCGGTCATCGTGTTCGCCACGCTCGTGTTCAGCGCCAGGATCGACTCAGTCACAAGGCATGACAAGGCCTGGAGCGGACCGGATTGGCTTTCCCATGCCTGCGCCTTCAACTGGAGTGACGCGAACATCAGCGCGGCTTCGAAGCTTCCGAGGTCGTTCCGTGAGGTGGCCTCTTCGAGGTCGGACCGGAGTTCTGCGCTGAAATGCTCCAGCACGCAACGCGTGACGTGGGGATCGGCGTCATCGCAGAGGGCATCGAATGCCGCGGGCAGCGATCTGCTGCGATGGCGGTAGTCGGCGAAGAGCATCGTCACTGTCTCATTCAGCGCGATGTCCAGATCGACCCGAGCCTTCTTCAGAGATGCATCGATCTGGTCCTTCTTCAGCTTCGCGGCCACTGTATCGATCGGCTCGACGGTTCCGTGGTGTGGTGGCTCGCCGAGCCACAGCGCAAGAACACCGTCCACGCACGGCGCGTCTTGCAGCAGTGCGCGCGTGTCGGTGGCCAGGTTCAGCAACAGCTCACCGAACTCGTGCTGCTGTGCCGACTGCAGCTGGGGAAGGGTCGCGCGCCACAACGCACGGAGATCCGACCGGAGCCCGGGTGGACAGGCCTCGACCGCGCGCGRGAACCCGGCCTGGAGAGCCTTCAGCGTCGGCATCAGGAGTCGCGCGTCGACCGTCCGTCCAGCTGCGTTCCTGGTTCGAAGAATCCCGGGAGGCCTCGGTTCCGAGGCGGTGGAACCGGATGGGATGACGGGCAGAGGACCTTGCCGGTTCAGGGCCGCACTGTTCATGCTGAAGGCGAGAGTGGTGCTTCCGCCCTGAGTGGCCGGTTTCGGGCATTCGTTCCCGGCACCGCATTGATTGATGGCGTGCTTCTCAGAAACGGAACGAGACGCCGACGCCCCACTGCAGGTCGGGCGTGTCGCGGGTCAGCCCGCGCGACGCGGCGATGTCGAGCTGCAGCGAATCGTTCACCAGCCAGCTGGCCCCGAGGTCGAAGCTGACGACGTTGCCGCCATGCGCCCGGCTTGCCAGTTGCTGGCCGGCGATCTCGACGAAGGTGTGCCAGGCCGGCGACCAGCCCTTGCTGAGCGTCACCGCGAGGATGCCGGCGGTGAAGCGCGAGCCGTCTTCGGTCTTGTCGGCGACGAGGCCGGGCATCACGCCGATCGACATGTCATCCGGCAGGTCCCATTCGGCGACGAAGCGCAGCGACAGGCGCAGGCCCTGGCCGCGGAACGCGGTGGAGCCGGTGTCGAGGTCGACGTTCGCCAGCCAGGCCATGCCGGGCGTGCCGCGGGCCTCGTCGCCCTCCTGCATGCGCCACTTGATGCCGATCGAGGTGTCGGCCATGCCGCGCTCGGTGTCCGTGCGCAGGAAGCCGTCGGTCTCGACGCGGAACTCCATGTCGTCGCGAAAGCCCAGCCGCAGCAGCGTCGGCGTGCTGCGCGTGCGGGTCTTCAGGCCGTCGGCCTCGTTGCGCTCGAAGCCGAGGCCGGTCTCGATCTGCACACGGCCGCGGCCGACGACCTCGCTGGATTCGACGAAGTCGGGGCGGTCGGTGGTGATGCTGTCGGCGGCGCGCGCATGGTGTGCGGCCAGGGCACCGACCAGCACGGCGGTGGCGATGGTCGCCGCCCGCGTTGGCGAAAGGAGGGCTGTCTTCATCTCGTCTCCCCGGCGAGAGGGTCCCGCACCCCCCATGCTATCGGCGGTGCCGGCACCGAACTGAAGCTGGCTTTCAGGCAACTCCGCTCAGCGGAACTGCCACGCCATCGTCACCCGCACGCTGCGCGGCTCGACCGGATGGACATGCTGGTCCGCCACCGGCGCCGTCTCGCCCGCCCGCTGCGACTCGTACCAGTAGTCGATGTCGCTCGCCGCGCGGTTGAACAGGTTGAACACGTCGACGTTGAACGTCAGGCTGCGCGTTGCACGCCAGCCGCCGCGCAGGTAGGCCAGCGTCGTCGCGCTCGACCGCTGCGAGCCGTCCTCGATCAGGTCGCGCGGCCCGAAGTGCCGCAGCTGGAACTGCCCGAACCAGGGCGACGCCGCATCGGCCCAGGTGAGGCCGGCCGACAGCACGCGGTTGACCGCCCCGGGTACGTGATCGCCCTCCGGCGCGCTGTCGGTGAAGCGCGCGCGAGAGGCCGCCAAGTCCACGTCCAGCAACCAGCCCTTCCACGCCCGCCCCCCCAGCGCCTCCAGCTGCCAGTGGTTGTTCCACTCGACGCCGCTGCGCCGGCTCGCGCGGTTCGGCTCGGTGGTGCCTGCATCGCCGACGAAGACCAGCTCCGAATCCAGGTCCAGCCGCCACAGCGCAAGCGAGCTCTGCAGGCCCGGCACGATTTCGCTGCGCAGCCCCAGTTCGCCGCCGCGGCTGCGCACCAGCCCGGGCACCGGATCGGCGGCCGCCGTCGTGCCACGCGCGTCGTTGCTGTGGAAGCCGCTGCCGTAGTTGGCGAAGAACTCGGTCTGCGCCCATGGCCCGAAGATCAGCGACAGCTTCGGCGACGCGATGCCGTCGCCCACGCGGCCGCTGTTGCCGGCCACCGAGCTGTCGACGGAGAAGTGCGCCCGATCGGCGCGCAGCCCGGCCACGCTCCTCAGCCACGGCGTCCAGTTCGTCGCCCATTCGCCGTAGACGCCGGCCGATGCCTGCCGCACCTGGCTCTCCTGTTTCACCGCCAACCGCTGCCCGTGCGCCGCCGCATACAGCCCGACGGGGCTCAACTGGTCATGCCGCAACTGCAGCCCGAGGCTGAACTGCTGCTCGCGCCCGCCCAGCTTCACGTTCCAGTGCCGGCTCGCCTCGCCGCCCAGCACCTGGCGCCGCTCGGCCTGCTCGAACTGGTCGCCGTTGACCGGATCGTCCATGAGGTAGGTGAAGTCGGAGAACAGGTTCAGCCGCGAGCGGATCGCGTACGCGCTCACGCGCCAGTCGCCGTCGTCCAGCAGCCGCGTCTGCTGCGCCGACAGGCTGATGCGCTGCGTGCTGCCGCCGTCGCTCGGGTCCAGCGTGCCGAAGCGGCCCACCGTGCCGTCGTCCACCGCGCGCTGCGGGATCTGGTCGGTCGCCGACCAGCGCGAGTCGTAGGCCATGAAGCTCAGGCTGCGCGAGCCGGCCGCGTTCCGTTCGCCATAGCGCAGCCAGCCGTTGACCTTGCGCAGGCGCTCGGGCTGCTCCCACGGGCCGTCGTTGCCGTGCAGTTCCAGCGCGCCCAGCAGGTGGCCCTCGCCGAAGGCCGTGCTGTCGGCCAGCAGCGCACGCCGGTAGCCGTGCTCGCCCAGCGTCAGCTTGGCGGTGCCGCGCGGCATCTCGTCGACCAGCGCGATGCGCGCCGTGCCGGCCGATGCGAAGTCGCCATCGGCCGCGAAGTACGGTCCCTTGTGGTAGTCGATGCGCTGCACCAGCTCCGGGATCAGGAAGTTCAGGTCGCTGTAGCCCTGGCCGTGTGCGTGGCTCACCATGTTGACCGGCATGCCGTCGACGAAGCTCGCGAAGTCGGTGCCGTGGTCGAGGTTGAAGCCGCGCAGGAAGTACTGGTTGGCCTTGCCGTCGCCGCTGTGCTGCGTGACGATCAGGCCGGGCACGAACTCCAGCACCTCGGCCGGCCGCAGTGCCGGGCGGTTGGCGATCAGCCGGGCGGTGACGCTGCCTTCGCTGGCGGCGCTCGACGTGCCGACGCCGTTCAGGTAGTGGCCGATGACCTCGACGGGGGGCAGGGCCGCTTCGCTCGCCACCTGGGCACTCGCTGTTCCGAGCCTGATGTCGAAGGCGCGTTCGGTCAGCCACACCACCGCGACCAGCACGATCAGCGCCGAGCCGCCGCGCAGCAGCACATGCCGGTAGAAGCGTGTCGTTCGCAGCACCCAGACGCTCGCCACGAAGGCGGCGACGATCGCGAGCTGCCCCAGTTCAACACCGAGGTTGAAGCCGAGAAGCGGCAGCGCGAGTGCGCCCTGCGCGAGCCCGGCGTCCTTCAGCGCGCCGGCGAACCCGAAGCCATGCACCAGCCCGAACGCGAAGGTCAGTTTCCAGCGGCCCTCGCGCACCATCGGCACCAGGTTGTTCAGCGCCGCGAACACGACGCTGGCGGCGATGATCGATTCGACCCAGCGCGACGGCGGGTTCACGAGATCGAAGGCGGCCAGCGCCAGCGTGATCGAGTGCGCCACGGTGAAGGCGGTGACGACGCGCAGCACCTCGGCCAGCACCGGCCGCAGGCGCGGCGATGCCAGCACGGCCGGCAGCAGCAGCGCGAGCAGGAACAGGATGTGGTCGCTGCCGATCAGGATGTGGTGCACGCCCTCGGCGACGAAGCCGGCGAAGACGGGCCCGGCAGCCGTGCCGAAGCTGCGCGGCGCATCGCCGGGCACCAGCACGGCGGTCTCATCGCGGCCCTGCTGTTGCACGCGGACGATGCCGCGGTGCGTCGGGTCGCTTTGCGCGAACAGCTGGTAGACGGGCGTCAACGACTGGACCGGTGCGGGGCAGGTCCAGCGTCGCGTCAACACCGCATAGTGGCCGTCGCTGTGCTCGTCGAGCTGCTGCGCGCCGCTGGCGCCGGGCGCGCACGGCGCGCCGTCGGCCTGCACCGACAGGCCTTGCAGAGACAGCCGGTCGATGTCGGCCCAGCGCGTGCGCACCTCGCCCCAGGCGAGCTGCCCGTCGTCGTCGGCATCGAGTGCGAGTTCGCGTTCCAGGTCGCGCAGCGCGATGTCGAAGCGCTGTTCCACGATGGCGCCATCGACCTTCAGGTGGACGTAGGCGTCACTCGGCTTGTGGGCCTGCGCGAGGAGCGGCAGCAGGCCGAGGCAGGCGATCAGCAAGTGGCGCGCATTCATGAGCCGCTCCCGGCGAGCGCCTGCAGGCGCGCATCCTGCCAGCCGGTGTCGCGGACCCGTTGCCACACCGGCTGTGCCGCCTGCGGTTGCTTCGCCGCCAGCGCGGCGCGTACCAGCAGCAGCGCGTCGGCCGGTTCCTTCTGGACGGCCCAGTTCGCCTGCGCGCTCGACAGCGCGGCGGGCGCGTCGCCCAGCAGGTCGAGTTCGTAGCGCGCTTGCTCGCGCGCGTGGCTGCGGTCGCCGCGCAGGCGGGCCGCGTCGAAGCGAGCGCTCAGCGTGGCGATGGCCTGTGGCGCGCGGGGATCGGCGCTGCGCTTCCAGGCGATCGCCAGGCGCAGCAGCAAGGCGTCCGCATCCTCGCGGCCGGCCAGCAGCGCTGCGGCATCGCGCTCGCGGTGTTGCGCCAGCAGCCAGTCGGCGCAGGCGGCCAGCGTGTAGACGTCGGGTGGCGATGACGCTGCGATCGCGCGCCGGTACAGCGCATCGGCCGATGCATCGCCGCGGCGCTCGGCCAGTTCGGCCTGCACGAGCGCCAGCCAACCGGTGTCGGCGTCCGGCTGCCGGGCCAGTGCGGCCAGCGCCGCCGCGGCGGGTTCGGCCC
The DNA here is from genome assembly GCF_056405435.1 of Rhizobacter sp. P1_G5. Classification (NCBI taxonomy): domain Bacteria; kingdom Pseudomonadati; phylum Pseudomonadota; class Betaproteobacteria; order Burkholderiales; family Sphaerotilaceae; genus Rhizobacter; species Rhizobacter sp. P1_G5. The sequence goes on from NZ_JBFUCB010000001.1 coordinate 57,026, forward strand.
GGCCTTGCAGGCTCATCAATTCGGCACGGCAGACCTGCGCCGGCAATTGCACCGCGCTGCCGAGGGCCGCGTAGTGCGCTCCCAGCAGGCGTTCGCAGCCGGCATCGGCCTCGCGCCAGCGGCCTTGCACCTGCAGCACCGAGGCACGCGTCAGCTCGGCCTGGGCCTGGATGGCCAGCGGTACCGGTTGCGGGCCGGGCTGCAACAGCGCATCGAGATCCTGCAGGGCCGGCCCGAAATCGTGCTGGCTCTGCCGCACGATCGCGCGCAGCAGGCGCACCGGCGCCGGGGGATGGGGCTGGGTCCACCACGGCGCCAGGGCGGCCTGGGCCTGGCCGAGTTCGCGTGGGTCGCCGTCGCGGCGCGCGCGTTCGATGGCGTCGTGTGCCAGCCGCGTCGCGAGCTGCAGTTCGGCCGGGTGCTGGCGCAGTTGCTCGCGCAGCGCGCGTTGCTGCTGGCGCTCGGCGCTGCTGCCGATGCGGGCCGGCAGGCGCTCGACGATGGTGTCGTCGCCGGCTGGAACGAAGGGGGCGGCGTGGCACAGCGCGGCATGCAGCAGCGCCACCGGCCACCACCGGAAGATCGAGCGAATCATCATCACCTCGGCTGGAAAAGGGTCCGTCGCCCGGATCGGCATCCGGACGACGGGTTCCGGTCAGAGCGTGGCCGGTTCGTCGGTCTCGCTGGTCGGCACGTTCGCGATGGCGTCCAGGCTCAGCGGCTCGCCGCTGTCGGACGCCACGTTCACCCGTGCCGCGGCGTACTCGGTGTACGCCGCCGGCGTGGCTGCCGCAGTGACGGGCACCGCGGTTTCCTCCGGGGCCGGCGCGTCGCCGCCGGACCCTCCGCCGCCACCGCACGCCGTCAGCAAAGCGGCACCCACCAGGCTCATGCCGAACGCTTGAAGAAGCTTGTTCATGCTGCGCTCCTCAATGCGTTCCGCCGATGGGCGTGAACAGGTACGGGAAGCCCGGCAGCAGCGGCAGCACGGCCTGGTCGACCGCGTCGTGCAGCTTCAGCGAGGTGGCCCCCAGCGGCACGTTGGCCGGCTTGCAGGCCGCGCCGAAACCGAACTTGTCGGTGTCGCCGTTGGCGATGCACAGCCCGCCCATCACCGCGACCAGCGAGACGTCGACCACGTCGTCCTTCGGCCGGCGGCCGTTCGGGAAGCCGGCGTTGTCGGTGCCGCCCGCAAGGATGTTGCCGACGATGCCGAGCCGGTTCTGGTCGGCGAAGGCCACCGGCGCGATCGCGGTGTTCAGCCGCAGCATTTCGGAGGGCGTCACGCTCGCCGGCTGGTTCACGCCCTTGATGCCGGTCAGGAAGGCCGTCACGAGGTCGGTGCGCGGCAGGTTCTTCGGCGCGGTGCCGGGCAGCTTCAGCGCGATCTCCAGCAGCGCGGGCAGCGTCGGGTTGGTGACGTAGGCGGCGAACTGCGCGTCGTCCTTCGGCTTCGAGCCGTTGAAGCGGTCCTTGTCGGGCAGGCCGATCACCACCTCGTTGACCAGCGGCATGCCCAGGCGCGAGACCTGGGTCCAGGCGCCGCCGGCCTTCTCGGTGGTCTGGTGGCCGGCCTTCGGCGTCGGGTCGAGCAGGCGCACCTGGCGCAGGCTGGCGCTGGTCCAGCCGCCGATCACCGGGTCGGTGCCGGCGGTCAGGCAGCTCTTGTGCACCTCGAGCGCGAGCGTCGTGACGTTCTTGTCGTCGATGGTGTTCGGTGCCGCATTGATCAGGGCCGGGTCGGTGATCACGGCCACCGGCGCGTTGACCAGGTCGAAGATGGTGCCGAGGTTGACCGCGAACGGGTCCTTGCGCTGGCCGGCGAACACCTTGCCCGGCATCGCGCAGCCCGGGATGTTGACGGTGTAGATGTGCTTGGCCGCATAGGCAGCGTAGTCGGGCAGGGTCTTCACGCCGATGTTGTCGACCGGCTTGTCGAAGGTGGCACTGCCGCCGGCCGCGTTCGTGATCGCGCTGCGCCGGCCGCTGCGGCGGTCGCCGCGCACCACGTCGACGGTGAAGGTCTCGGTGAGGTTCAGCGCGGCCGAGCGCACATCGGTCACCTGGCCGGCCTGGATCAGCGGGATCGCGACGTTCTTGTCGCCGATCGGCAGCCTGACGTTGTTCAGCGTGTTCTTGAAACGGAACTGGAAGCTCAGGTCTTCCTTCGCGTCGCCGTTGTTGTCGATGTGGATCTCGTACAGCGCGTTCGGATCCATCGAGAAGTAGTTCGGTCCGCCGTAGGCGTCCTGCAGCGGCAGGTAGTTCGCGATCAACGTGACGTAGTCGGTGCGGTCGGCCTCGTAGCTGCGGAACATGTAGAAATCGGTGGCGTCGACCTTGGGTTGCGTGGTGATGAACGGCGCCTCGCGGTGGCTGGAGGCATGGGCGGCGGCGCACAGCGCGAGGGTCGCGGCCAGCGCGAGCGGTGCGCTGCGCAAACGGGTGGGTGTCATGGCTTCTCCTGGTGTGGTGGCATGGCAGCCGGCGGGATGCCGGCTGACCTGCGTTTACGCCGCGAGGGAGCTGGTGGACGCAGTGCGCTGTCTCGACGCTCTGCCGGTGGGGGCTTGCATCCAAGGGGAAGGAAGCGGCGTACGGGCGCGCCTGGAAAGTACCGATGTGAAATCGATTTCAGCGCCACTAGCATCCCCGGCCATGTCGATCACATCGCTTGTCACCTGCACATCGCTGCTGGCCCTGCCGCTGCTCACGATGGCCGCACCCGTCACGCTGAGCATCCCATCGGATCTCCCGTCGCCGAGCAGCATCGCGGCCGCGCCGGCGATCCTGCGCGGCTACAACATCGGCAACTGGATGCAGATCGGCGAGTTCGCCCGCGAGATGCGGCAGGCGCCGGCGGCGGCCTTGCGCTTCCCGGGCGGCAACGCCGGTGACGACGAAGACCTCACCGGTGCGCGGCTCGACCTGTTCAAGACCAACCTTGAACTGCTGGGCGGCCCGGCGCCCGAGTTGCTGATCCAGACGCGTGTGTTCCAGGGTGGCCGCCTCGGCGTGGCGGCGGCGAACACGCCCGAAGACGCCGCGTCGGCGGTGCGCCTGGCGCGCGAACGCGGGCTGGCGGTGCCGGTGTGGGAGATCGGCAACGAGCCCGACCTGTTCGCCGTCACGCGCGGCGACGCGAGCTGGACGCCGGAGCGCTACTGCGAGGTCTTCCGCGCGCAGGCCGCGGCGATCAAGCGCGAGGACCCGCAGGCGCGCATCGCCGGCCCGGCGGTGTCGGGCGCGATGCCGATCGCACCGGCATTTGCGCGCCGCTTCATCGCACTGTGCGGCGACGTGGTGGACGTGCTGACCTGGCACATCTACCCGACCGAAGGCACCGGCTCCGAGGCGGCCGCGCTCGCGAGCATCGACGACGCGACGCGCTGGCCGGCCGAGTACCGGCGTCTGCTGGCCGACCCGGCGAGCAACCCGCTCGGCCATGCGCGCGCCATCGAGCTCGGCATCACCGAATACGGCCTGTCGTCCCGCTCCGACGGCCAGCGCTTCATCGGCGAGCAGGTCGGCGCGCTGTGGGCCGCCGAGTTCGCGCTGCGCAGCGCCGAGGCCGGGCTGCGTTTCGCGCACTACTTCGCGTACCAGGGGACCGGCTTCCACGGCCTGCTCGACAGCGGTGGGGCGCCGCGGGCGACGTACTACGCGTTCCGGCTGCTCGCGCCGCTGCAGGGGAAGTTCGTGCCGGTGTCCGCGAGCGATGCGGGCGTGTGGAGCCATGCGCTGGTCGATGGCGACACGCTGTCGGTCGTGCTGATCAACAGCGACACCAAGGCGAAACCGTTGAGGACGACCCTGGCGTCGTGGAAGCTTGCCGGCGGGCAGTCCTTCGATGCGCGCGTGGTCGACAAGGAGGCGGCGTTCACACGCATCAAGCCGGCCGCGGCGGCGACGCTGCCCGCGCGCTCGATGACGGTGCTGCGGTACCAGCRCACAAAAAAATAACCGACCCCGCATCGCGCGAGGCCGGCTCGATGCCGTCAGGTCGGCCGGATCAGAAGTTGTAGATCGCGCCGACCGTGTACAGCATGGTCTGAATTTTCTCGCCGATGAACTCGCCTTGGGTGAAGTCGATGGCGGCGTTCAGTGAGACGTCCTTCGTCAGCTTGTAGCCAATGCCGGCACCGAGATACCCTTTGAACTTGCTCTCGGAGGCGGATAGCGTCGCTGCTTGGGTCGAAGCCGATGCCTTCATCCTGTTACGTGCAACGCCGGCCCGAAGCACGCCGTTCCAGTTGGTCGCGAAATCGCCCAGGAACGCGGCACCGACGCCGAAGCCCGACATCCTGATGTCGCCGTTGACGATGCTGCCCTGCACGATGTCGAAGAAGTCGACCTTGCCGTAGTCGGCGTAGTGCGCCTCGACGGCGACGTTGTCAGTCAGCTTGTAGCCGCCGAACAGCTTGAAGCCGGTGCCGCTCTTGTCGCAACTGGTGCAATCGACGTCGAGCCTGGTGCCGCCCGCGGCCGCGCCGACGTAGAGGCCTTCGGCGTGTGCGCCGACGCTGCCGGCCGCGATGAGTGCGCTGAGGAGAAATTTCTTCACGGTGAATCCTGTGGTGTTTCGTGGAGCTGGAGTCGCCCGTGGCGTCCGCGCGGAAGCGACGGGGTCGACGTGCTGAGTGACACGAAACTGCGCCCGGTTCCCACCGACCGCTCGCCGATCTGCTTCCATCGTTCACCCACCCTGGACAGTTCGACCAGCTGTCCACAGAGCCGGCTTGGCGCGTGGTTGCAGCTGGATGCACGCCTGTGGCGTAGTCGCTCTATGCTTGCGACCTTCCGCATTTGCAGTCCAACCCCATGCGCCTCCTCCTGACCGCTCTCGCCGCCCTCACGCTGTTCGCCGGCTCCGCCCAGGCGCTGACGCTCGATGCGAAGAAACTGGCCCGCTACGACGCCAGCTACCAGCGCTGCGAGGCGCTGTACCCCGAGATGAAAGGCCAGCGCGACGTGGCCTACCTGCGGCTGTACCACGTGGCGGAAGACGAGAAGATGCTGGGCAAGCTGGCCGCGCTGCGCAAGAGCAGCGCCTACGTGGCCGAGCAGAAGCGCCTGAAGAAGACGCCCGCGCCGCCGGCCTCGGCGGCGTCTGGCCCGCTGGCCCAGCAGTGCCAGGGCCTGTGGGGCGAAGCGCAGCGCGCAAAAAAATAGCCGACCCCGCATTGCGCGGGATCGGCCGGCCGATGTCGGCGGATCAGAAGTTGTAGTTGACGCCGATCGTGTACAGCGTGGCCTTGGCCTTGTCGCCCTGCAGCTCGCCTTCGGTGTAGTCGATGGCGGCGGTCAGCGCGACTTCCTTGGTCAGCTTGTAGCCGATGCCGGCGCCGACGTAGGCCTTGGTCTTGCTCTCCGAGTCGGAGGCTGCGCCATCCAGCTTCACCTTGTTGCGCGCGACGCCGGCGCGGACCACGCCGTTCCAGTCGGGCGTGAAGTCGCCCAGGTAGGCCGCGCCGATGCCGAAGCCCGACAGCTTCACGTCGACGGAGGTGCCGCCGCCGCTGAGCTTGGCCTTGCCGTAGTCGGCGTAGTGCCCCTCGATGGCGATGTTCTCGGTCAGCTTGTAGCCGCCGAACAGCTTGAAGCCGGTGTCGCTCTTGTCGCAGCTGGGGGCGCCATTGCAATCGAGGTCGATGTTGGTGCCGCCGGCGGCCACGCCGACGTAGATGCCTTCGGCGTGCGCGCCGACGCTGCCTGCCATCGCGATGAGGGCGGTGAGGAGGATCTTCTTCATGGGGAATCCTGTGTTGTCTCGTGGAGATGAAACCGGCCGTTGACTGCTGCCGGCGCCGCGGGTGGAACCCTTGGCGGGCGGGATCCTACGTGTAAACCCGCCCCTCACATCCGTGACTTTTGGATACCCGATGAACTTGCCCGCCTTTCATGCGGCTGCAAGAAATCGCGCGGCCGTTGTGCTCAGTGCCAACGCTCGCGCAACTCGCGCTTCAGCACCTTGCCGATCGCGCTGCGCGGCAGCTCGTCAATGAAGCGCACGCCAGCCACGCGCTGCGTCTTGCCGACGCGGGCGTTCAGCCAGTGCTTCAGGTCGTCGGCCGTGGCGTCGTCCGCCCCCGCCCCCGCACCCGCCCCCACGCGCCGCACGACGAAGGCCACCGGCGTCTCGCCCCACTCGGCCGACGGCACGCCCACCACCGCCAGATCGGCCACCGCCGGGTGCTCGCGCAGCACCGCCTCGAGGTCGCTCGGATAGATGTTGAAGCCGCCGCTGATCACCACGTCCTTCTTGCGGTCGAGCAGCACCAGGAAGCCGTCGGCATCGAAGCGCCCGACATCACCGGTGCGGATGAAGCGCTTGCCCGCCGCATCGAACCATTCCGCCTCGCGCGTCTTCTGCGGCTGCCGGTGGTAGCCGAGCATCATCCCGGGCGAATGGCCGACCACCTCGCCGGTGGCGCCGGCCGGCAGCTCGCGGCCGTCGTCGTCGATCAGCCGGATGTCGTGCCCTTCGGCGGGACACCCGACCGTGTGCAGCTTGTCCGGGTGCTCGTGCGCCGCAAGGATGCAGGTGCCGCCGCCCTCGGTCATGCCGTAGAACTCGACCAGCCCGCCCGGCCAGCGCGCCAGCACATCCGCCTTCAGCGCGGCGCCGAACGGCGCGCTGGTGCAGAACTTGTTGATGAAGGCGGAGAGGTCGTGCTGCCCGAAGCCCGGCAGCGCCATCAGCCGCTGGTACTGCACCGGCACCAGCATCGTGTGCGTCGCGTGGTGCCGCGCGGCCAGCGCCAGGTAGCCGGCCGCGTCGAACTTCGGCATCAGCACGGCGCAGCCGCCATAGGCCAGCGTCGGGAAGAACACCACCAGCGTGGTGTTCGAGTACAGCGGCGTCGCGAGCAGCGTGACACCATCGGGCGTGTAGCCGTACTGCCGGCCACGCTGCACATGCGACCAGCGCATGCCGTGCGACTGCACGATGCCCTTCGGCACGCCGGTGGTGCCGGACGAATAGATGATGTTGAACGGCGCGTCGGGTGGCAGCGCCGGTTCGTCCACGCGTGCTCCGGCCGGTGCGAGCCAGCGCTCGAAGGCCGCGTCGTCGTCGAGCGCGATGCGCGGTACCTCGGATGCAGCAATCAACGCGCCGGCCGCGGCATCGACGAACAGCGCGCGCGGCTGCGCATCGGCCAGCATCGCGGCCAGGCTCTCGGCCGTCGACGACGGTGCGAGCGGCGCGACGACCACGCCGGCGCGCAGCGCGCCGAGGAACACCGCGGCGTAGCGCGTCGACGTGCCGGCGCACACCGCGACCGCCTCGCCCACCTGCACGCCATCGCGCTGCAGCGCGGCGGCGATGCGGTCCATCAGCGCATCGAGTGCGGCATACGACAGCACTTCGCCGCCCTGCATCAGCGCCGCCTGCGCCGGCCGCGCCTGCGCATGGGTGCGGACCTGCGAGGGAATCGTCCGGAAGGCGTCGTCCATCGTCAATACCCCGCCGAGCGATCGACGGCATGCAGCGGCAACTGCCCATCGCGCACGCGGCGCAGCGCGTCGAGGCATTGCGCCGCGACGGTGTCGAACGAGGCCTGCGCCGCGATGTGCGGCGTCGCGACCACCTTCGGGTGCCGCCACACCCAGTTCGACGGATCGGGCGGCTCACGCTCGAACACGTCGAGCGCGGCACCGGCCAGGTGGCCTTCGTCGAGCAGCGCGCGCAGGTCGGCCTCCACGAGGTGCTCGCCGCGGCCGACGCTGACGACGAACGCACCGCGCGGCAACTGCGACAGCGTCGCCCGGTTCAGCAGCCCGCGCGTCGCTGGCGTCAACGGCAGCGTGCAGACCAGCACGTCGCTGCGCGCGAGCAGTGCCGCGAGGCCGGCATCGCCGCTGAACACCTCGACCCCGGCCACCGGCTCGCCGCGCCGGCTCCAGCCCGCCACCGGGTAGCCCAGCGGCACGAAGGCCCGCGCCACCGCCTGCCCGACCGCGCCGAGCCCGAGGATGCCGACACGGCACTGCGCCGCCGCCCGCACCGGGTGACGCAGCCACTGCGCCGCGGCCTGCTGCTGCGCATAGCGCCCGAGGTCTCTCGTGAAGCCGAGCGTGCAGGCCAGCACGTATTGCGCGATCTCGCAGCCCTGGTTCGCATCGACGACGCGCGCCAGCACGACCGACGCCGGCAGGTCCGCCGGCATCAGCTTGTCGACCCCCGCGCCGATGCTGCACACCAGGCGCAGGTTCGGCCAGCGTGCGAGCTGCCCCGGCTGCAGGCGCCACGCGAGCAGGGCCTCGACGCGCTCCGGCGGCGCCTCGTCGTCGCTCGTCCACACATCGATGCCTTGGGCCGCGCGCCGCAGGGCCTCGGCGTATGGCGCCACGGGCAAGGGCGACACCAGCGCGAGCACGCCCACGTCAGGCCTTCGCGGCGAGGCCCAGGCGCTCGATCAGCGCCTTGTCCTTCACGAAGGTCTCGCGTGCCCAGGCCGCATAGTCGTCGCCGCTGCGGTACCAGGCCTCCTGGTTCAGCTGGTCGAGCAGCTCGACATGCCGCGGGTCGTCCATCGCCTTCTTGAAGGCATCGTGCAGCGTCTTCACGATCGCCGGGTCCATGCCCTTCGGGCCGACCAGCCCGTACGGCGAGCTGGACACCACGCCGTAGCCCAGGTCCTTCGCGGTCGGCACGTTCGGCCAGCGCTTCGTGCGCCGCTCGCCGAAGGTGACGAGCAGCCGCATCTGGCCGTTGTCGACGAACTTGTCCCAGCCGGTCGCGTCGCTCTGGGCCATCACGTGGCCGCCGAGCAGCGCCTGCTGCAGGTCGGCGTTGCCCTTGAACGGGATGTGGTTCAGCCGCACCTTCGCGTTGTCGGCCAGCTCCTCCATCAGCAGGTGCGGCGAGGTGCCGATGCCGGTGGAGCCGTAGTCGATCTTGCCGGGCTCGCGGCGCGCCGCCTCGATGTAGTCGTTGAAGGTCTTGAACGGCGAATCGGCGCGCACCGTGAAGCCGAAGGTGTAGCCCGAGATGCCCATGATGAACGTGAAGTCGTTGATCGGGTGCCAGTTCACCTTCTGCATGTGCGGCAGCCGCAGCATGCCCATCGGGAACTGCGCGATCGTGTAGCCGTCGGGCCTGGCGGTGCTCGCCATCATCCCCGGCCCGAGCGTGCCGCCGGCGCCGGGCTGGTTCTGCACGATGATGTTCTGGCCCAGCAGCTTGCCGGCGATGTCGGCCAGCGTGCGCAGGTGGCGGTCGGTGGAGCCGCCGGCCGGCCACGGCACGATCAGCGTGATGGGCTTGCTCGGGAAGCTCTCGGCGCGCAGCACGCGCAGCGGCGCCGCCAGGGCCGCGCCGCCGGCGGCGACGATCAGCGAGCGCCGGCGCAGCAGGGGGATGTGGCTCATGGGCTGTCTCCTGGTTGTGGTGTCGATGTGGCGGCGAGTTCGCGCTCCTGCAGCTCGCGCCACATCACCTTGCCGCTGCCGGATTTCGGCAGCGCGGCGACGAACTCGACGATGCGCGGGCTCTTGTAGGCGGCCATGTGCTCGTGGCTCCACGCGATCAGCTCCTGCGCGGTCACGGCCTCGTGGCCCGCGCGCAGCACCACCAATGCCTTCACCGTCTCGCCGCGGCGGGCGTCGCGCGCGGCGATCACGCAGGCCTCGAGCACGGCCGGGTGGCGGTACATCAGCGATTCGACCTCGGCCGGCCACACCTTGAAGCCCGACGCGTTGATCATCCGCTTGAGCCGGTCGACCATGAAGAAGTAGCCGTCGGCATCGACCTGCGCCAGGTCGCCGGTGCGCAGGAAGCGGCGGCCACCGATCTCGATGAAGGCGTCGCGCGTGGCGGCCTCGTCGTTCCAGTAGCCGCGCATCACCTGCGGGCCGTGCACGACCACCTCGCCGGTCTCGCCGGCCGGCACCTCGGCGAGCGTGGCCGGGTCGACGACCCGCGCGTCGACATCGAACACCGGGATGCCCAGGCACTGCGGCTTCGGCCGGTGCGGCGGGTTGATGTGCGTCGCGGCCATCGCCTCGGTCATGCCGTAGCCCTCGACGTAGTCCAGCCCCGTCAGCTCGCGCAGCCGCGCGGCCACGGCGGCCGGCATCGCCGCGCCGCCGCCGCGGATGCCCTGCAGGCTGCTCAGGTCGTAGTCCGCGAGGCGCGGGTTCGACAGGAAGTCGACCACCATCGTCGAGATCGCCTGCAGCACCGTCGCGCGGTGGCGCTGGATGCACYGCGCGGCGGCGTCGCGGTCCCAGCGCGCCAGCACCACCATCGTCGCGCCGAGGTACAGCGGGCCGTTCAGGCTGCCGGCCATGCCGGTGACGTGGAAGAACGGCAGCACCGACAGGTAGACCGCGTCCTGCGTGCGGCCGAACCACTGCACGCCGCCGACCAGCGTGCTCATCACGCTGCGGTGGGTGTGCATGCAGCCCTTGGGCCGGCCGGTGGTGCCGGAGGTGTAGGGCATCACGCACAGGTCGTCGGGGCCGGCGGTCAGCGGGCCGGGGCGATGATCCTGCGCGAGGGCGTCGCGCCATGCGGTGAGCCGGGGCGCGTCGAACGAAAGCGGCGTGGCCGAGACGGCTTCGGGCACCGGCAGGTCGGTGGGCGCGGTCAGTGCATCGGCGTAAGTGACGACGAGCAGCTGCCGCAGGCCGTTCTCGCCGACGTCGTCGAGCAGGGGTTGCATCTGCGCCAGCAGGTCCTGCGGCACGACGGCGACGCGCGCGCCGCTGTCGTGCACGTAGTGGCGCAGCTCCTCGCTGCGGTTCATCGGGTTGACCGGCACCACCACCGCGTTGGCGCGCAGGATGCCGTAGAACGCCATCACCCACTGCGGGCTGTTCTGCAGGTAGAGCAGCACGCGGTCGCCGGCCTGCACGCCGCCCGCCTGCTGCAGCCAGCCGGCGATGCGCTCGGTGCCGGCCAGCAGCTCGGCATAGCTCATCACGCTGTCGTAGAAGATGACCGCCGCCTTGTCCGGAAAGCGCTGCGCCGACACCTGCAGGTTGTGGAAGAGGTGGGTCTGCGGCAGCGTCAGGTGGCGCGGCAGGCCGGGCGGCCAGTGGGCAAAGTGGGCGGGGAGGGCAGACGGCATGGAAAAGCCATGCTAGGAGSGGGGCGGGGGCTTGTAAACACGGTGAATCCCGCTGTCGCCAAGGTGTCAGCCTCCTGGTTTGAC
>NZ_JBFUCB010000002.1:0-56742 GCF_056405435.1 Rhizobacter sp. P1_G5
CCTTTTTGGCTACGTTCGTCGCCCGGCACTGGGCCGACTTTCTGCGGCACTACCGCAAGTCGCGTCTCAGTGCGAGCCATCCGAGGTTTCTTCGGGCAGCTGGTCGCGCGGCCTGCATCCCGTCAATGCAGAGACTCCACGAGCGCAAGATTTTGGAGTCCGCCGGCTTCCGGTACATGCTCCGGACAGACGTATCTCGGTTCTTTCCAACCGTTTACACACACTCCGTTCCGTGGGCACTGCACACCAAACCAGTCTCCAAGCGGAACCGAAAGATCACGGCCAAGTACTTTGGGAATCTGATCGACCAAGCCCTGCGACAGGGGCAAGACGAGCAGACGATGGGGCTGCCGATTGGGCCTGACACCTCCCACGTCATCGCAGAGGCCATCGCCGTTGCAGTTGACCTCTTGCTGAAAACGTCGCTGAAGTCGTGGCCCGCCGGTTTCCGCTACGTGGACGACTATTTTTTGTTTTTCCCAACGATGGCCGAAGCAGAGGCGGCGCTCGCAGCACTATCAAGAGCCCTGAAGGAATTCGAGCTTCAGATCAATTTCGAGAAGACCCACATCGGCCCAGTCTCGGAGATTGCTGACGACTATTGGACGCATCAACTGCGGGGCTTCGATATCGACAAGGGCGCCCGAAAACAAAAAACCGACATCCATCACTTCTTCGAGCTTGCCAGGGACCTCGCGGCAAAAAATGCTGATGAGAACGTCATGWCGTATGCGCTGAAGCGCGCTTCCTCTGTGCTTATCAAGCCAGAGAACTGGGAGGCATTCGAGGCTCATATCTGCCACATTGCGCTGTCTCACCCGAACACGTTGCAGACGATTGCGCAGATTTTCGCAACGTATAAGTTCCACGCCTACAAGCTCAGTGGCCGACGCATTCAGCGCACCCTGAATGCACTGATCGTCGAGCATGCGGGGCTAGGTCATCACAGCGAGGTGGCCTGGTGCCTCTGGATGTGCAAGGAGCTTGATGTCAAACTTGAACAGGCTGGCGTTGACCTTGTTGCAGCGATGCAAAGCTCGGTGTGCGCATTGTTACTGATGGACTTGGCCGTTTCCGGGAAGCTAGACAAGGCCCCCAAGGAGTCGTTCTGGCGATCAGTTGATGGTCCGGATTCCCTGCACGAAGAGCTTTGGCTGATGTGCTATGAGGCTGGTGTTCGTGGATGGGGCGGTTTCACGAATGCACGAGTGTCGGCTGACGGTCATTTCGTGATGCTTCAAGCCCTCGGGGTTCACTTCTACGAACCTACCGCGACTTCAAAATTGCTGTTCAACGTCAAGCCGGGCACGCTCGAAAAATTTAGCTTCACCGATTTCGATGATTTGTTCGAACGCGACGATGCAGACGACTACCTTGAGTACGAAGCCGGGGACGGCGGTTACGAGGGTGTCATCTTCGATGAAAACGAGGACGGAGCCGACGACAAAGATGACGACGAAGAGGAGCCCGGTGAAGAGGAACAGGACGAGGAGTTCTACTTCTAACTCCGGCACGGGTGCCATTCAACAGACCTCCGCCCGATCTGGCGAATCAGTCAGGGCAGGCCGCTCGTCCTGCTCCGAGACAGTAGTCGGAGTTCCTTAGCAAGCGTGACAGACGAAACCGCGTAGGGCTGAAATTGGCCCGGCGACCAGCATTAACGACCGGCATGCCGGTCGTCCCTTTCTATCACCTTCCGCGTCAATGCTTTTTCACTAACTCGGCAGGGTTTTCACTTTCCGTGTCACCCGACACGGTCACGCGTCGATGTTCGCCGCCCTCAACGCATTCGCCTCGATGAACTCCCGGCGCGGCTCCACCTCGTCGCCCATCAGCATCGTGAACACCCGATCCGCCTCGATCGCGTCGTCGATCTGCACCTTCAGCAGGCGCCGCACGGTCGGGTCCATCGTGGTCTCCCACAGCTGCGCCGGGTTCATCTCGCCCAGCCCCTTGTAGCGCTGGCGGCCCACCGCCGACTCCGCCTGCTGGATCAGCCAGGCCATCGCCTGGCGGAAGTCGCTGACCTTGGCGTCCTTCTGCTTCTCGCCCTCACCGCGCTTGACCACCGCCTCGCTGCTCACCAGCCCCTTGAAGGTCTGGCCCGCCGTCGACAAGGCCTCGTAGTCGGCGCCGTGCACGAAGTCGGCGCTGATCACGCTGCTCTTGCGGTTGCCGTGGTGCATGCGGCTGATGCGCAGGATGTGCTTGTCGGTGCGGGCATCGAACTCGGCCGTCACCTCGGCATCGTGCAGCGCCGCCTTCAGCGCCGCCGCCGACACCTCGGCCGCCTCCAACGTGTCCAGGTCGAGCGCCAGGCCGTTGGCCATCGCGCGCAGCGCCTCGATGTCCATCCAATTCGACAGCCGCTCCACCACGTTGTTGGCCATCACGTACTGCCGTGCCAGCGTCTCGAGCGTCTCGCCCAGCAGCACCGTGCCGCCGACACCCGTCTCGAGCTTCGCATCCTTCAGCGCCACCTTCAGCAGGTAGGCGTCCAGCTCGTGCCCGTCCTTCAGGTACTGCTCTTCCTTGCCGAGCTTCACCTTGTAGAGCGGCGGCTGCGCGATGTAGATGTGGCCGCGCTCGACGATCTCCGGCATCTGCCGGTAGAAGAAGGTCAGCAGCAGCGTGCGGATGTGCGCGCCGTCCACGTCCGCGTCGGTCATGATGATGATGCGGTGGTAGCGCAGCTTGTCCGGGTTGAACTCGTCCTTGCCGATGCTGGTGCCCAGCGCGGTGATCAGCGTCAGGATTTCATTGCTCGTCAGCAGCCGCTCGAAGCGCGCCCGCTCGACGTTCAGGATCTTGCCGCGCAGCGGCAGGATCGCCTGGAACTTGCGGTCGCGACCCTGCTTGGCCGAGCCCCCTGCGGAGTCGCCCTCCACGATGTAGATCTCGCAGAGCGCCGGATCCTTCTCCTGGCAGTCGGCCAGCTTGCCCGGCAGGCCCATGCCGTCGAGCACGCCCTTGCGGCGCGTCATCTCGCGCGCCTTGCGGGCCGCCTCGCGCGCCCGCGCCGCCTCGACGATCTTGCCGCAGATGATCTTCGCGTCGACCGGGTTCTCCAGCAGGTAGTCGGTCAGCGCCTTGCTGACCACGTCTTCCACCGGGCCGCGCACTTCGCTGGACACCAGCTTGTCCTTGGTCTGGCTGCTGAACTTCGGCTCCGGCACCTTCACGCTCAGCACGCAGCACAGGCCTTCGCGCATGTCGTCACCGGTGATCTCGACCTTGGCCTTCTTCGCCAGCTCGTTGTCCTCGATGTACTTGTTGATGACCCGCGTCATGCCGGCACGCAGGCCCGTCAGGTGGGTGCCGCCATCACGCTGCGGAATGTTGTTCGTGAAGCAGAGGACGTTCTCGCTGTAGCCGTCGTTCCACTGCATCGCCACTTCGGCGGTGATGTTGGTGTTCTGGTCGGACAGCTTGTCGCCGGTGGCGTGGAAGATGTTCGGGTGCAGCACCTTCTTGCCGGTGTTGATGAAGTCGACGAAACCCTTCACGCCGCCGATGAAGGCGAAGTTGTCTTCCTTGTTGTTGCGCTCGTCGACCAGCCGGATCTTGACGCCGTTGTTCAGGAAGCTCAGCTCGCGCAGCCGCTTGCTGAGGATGTCGTAGTGGAAGTCGATGTTGTTGAAGATCTCGTCGTCCGGCAGGAAGTGCACCTCGGTGCCGCGCTTCTCGGTCTCGCCGGTGATCTTCATCGGGCTCACCTCGAAGCCGTCGCGCATCTCCAGCACGCGGTCCTGCGGCACGCCCTTGCGGAACTCGATGAAGTGCGTCTTGCCGTCGCGCCGCACCGTCAGGCGCAGCCACTTCGACAGCGCGTTCACGCACGAGACACCCACCCCGTGCAGGCCGCCCGACACCTTGTAGCTGTTCTGGTTGAACTTGCCGCCGGCGTGCAGCTCGGTCAGCGCGATCTCGGCCGCACTGCGCTTGGGCTCGTGCTTGTCGTCCATCTTGACGCCGGTCGGGATGCCCCGGCCGTTGTCGGTGACGCTGATCGCGTTGTCGCTGTGGATCGTCACGACGATGTCGTCGCAGTAGCCGGCCAGCGCCTCGTCGATCGAGTTGTCGACCACCTCGAACACCAGGTGGTGCAGCCCGGTGCCGTCGGAGGTGTCGCCGATGTACATGCCCGGGCGCTTGCGCACGGCCTCCAGGCCTTCCAGGATCTGGATGCTGCCTTCGCCGTAGGCGCTCGACACTGCATCTGCAGCCGCCTTCTTGGCGGCACCGTCGTCGGGAGTGTTCAGGGAATCGGTCATCGCGGTGTTGAACTCATGGAATGCACAGGGTACGGGCGGGCGGCACGCGGATCGTCAGATCCGCATCGGCATCACCACGTACTTGAAGCCCGCCTGCTCGGGCACGGTGAACAAGGCGCTGGAGTTGGTGTCCTGCAGCTCCAGCTTGACCATCTCGACGCTCATGTTGGCCAGCGCGTCCATCAGGTAGGTGACGTTGAAGCCGATCTCGATCGCGTCGCCGTCGTAGTCGACCTCGAGTTCTTCCTTGGCCTCTTCCTGCTCGGCGTTGCTCGACGCGATGCGCAGCACGCCCGGCTCGATGTTGACGCGCACGCCCTTGAACTTCTCGCTGGTCAGGATGGCGGCGCGCTGCAGGCTGGCCAGCAGCGGCGCACGGCCGAGCGTCACGTGGTTCTTGTGGTTCTTCGGGATCACGCGGTTGTAGTCGGGGAACTTGCCCTCGACCAGCTTGGTGACGAACTCCATGCCGCTGAAGCTGAACTTCGCCTGGTTGCCGGCAAAGCGCATCTCGATCGGGCTGTTCTCCTTGTCGTCCTTCTCGTCCTTCAGCAGCCGCTGCAGCTCGAGCACGGTCTTGCGCGGCAGGATCACCTCCTGCTTCGGGATCTCGACGTCGAGGTTGGCCTGCGCGAGCGCCAGGCGGTGGCCGTCGGTCGCGACCAGCGTCAGGCTCTTGCCCTCGGCGACGAACAGGATGCCGTTCAGGTAGTAGCGGATGTCGTGCACCGCCATCGCGAAGTGCACCTGGTTGATCAGCATCTTCAACGTCTTCTGCGGCACGCTGAACACCGGGCCGAAGTCGGCCGCTTCCTGCACCAGCGGGAAATCGTCGGCCGGCAGCGTCTGCAGCGTGAAGCGGCTCTTGCCGCCTTGCAGCGTCAGCTTGTTCTGCGCGGTGCTCAGCGTGACGATCTGGTCGGCCGGCAGCGAACGCAGGATGTCGATCAGCTTGCGCGCACCGACGGTGGTCGCGAAGTTGCTCGCGTCGCCCTCGAACTCGGCGGTGGTACGCACCTGGATCTCCAGGTCGCTGCTGGTCAGCTCGACCTGGCTGCCGGTTTTGCGAATCAGCACGTTGGCCAGGATCGGCAAGGTATGCCGACGTTCGACGATGCCGGACACGGCCTGCAGGGCTCCCAACACTTTTTCTTGCGCTGCCTTCAAGACAATCATGTCAACCTCTTAATTTAGTCGTCTTAGTAGAGGAAACGCGTTCCTTGTGGAGAACGCCATTTTCCCCTTTTCCATCAACCGCTTACAGACCTCGAAACCCTGTGCGCAGAGGCCCCTGAACTTCGGGACTCGCGCACAACAACTTCCTGGAACCCGCCTGGCCTGTGGACATCTCCGGTGTTGTTCGAGAGTTGTCCCCAGGCTTGTGCTTTGACATCCCCGCGCGTTGGTGTCAGTCGAAACGTTCAGCCCTTCAATGTCTGTTCCAGCACGTGCAGCTGCTGGTTCAGTTCGGTGTTCTTCTGGCGCTCGCCGGCGATCTTGCGCACCGCGTGCAGCACCGTCGTGTGGTCGCGCCCGCCAAACAGCTCACCGATCTCCGGCAGGCTCTTCTGCGTCATTTCCTTGGCCAGGTACATCGCGATCTGGCGCGGCCGGGCGATGCTGGCCGGGCGCTTCTTGCTGTACATGTCCGCGACCTTGATCTTGTAGAAGTCGGCCACGGTCTTCTGGATGTTCTCGACGCCGACCTGGCGGTTCTGGATCGACAGCAGGTCCTTCAGCGCCTCGCGGGCGAGCTGGATGTTGATGTCCTTGTGCGAGAACCTTGAGTACGCAAGGATCTTGCGCAGCGCGCCTTCGAGCTCGCGCACGTTGGCGCGCACGTTCTTCGCGACGAAGAAGGCCACGTCCTCCGGCATCGCGGTGCCCTCGGCATCGGACTTGCGCATCAGGATGGCCACGCGCATCTCCAGCTCTGGCGGCTCGATCGCCACCGTCAGGCCGGCGTCGAAGCGCGAGGTGAGCCGCTCGTCGATGTCCACCAGCCCCTTCGGGTAGGTGTCGCTCGTCATGATGATGTGGGCGCGCTTGGCCAGCAGCGCTTCGAAGGCGTTGAAGAACTCCTCCTGCGTGCGCTCCTTGCCGGCGAAGAACTGCACGTCGTCGATCAGCAGCAGGTCGAGCGAGTGGTACTTGGCCTTCAGCTCGTCGAAGGTCTTGCGCTGGTAGTTCTTGACGACGTCGGTGATGAACTGCTCGGCGTGCAGGTAGAGCACGCGGGCGTCGGCGCGGTCGGCCAGCAGCGCATTGCCGACGGCATGCACCAGGTGGGTCTTGCCGAGGCCGACGCCGCCGTAGATGAAGAGCGGGTTGTACATCTGCCCGGGCGCACCGGCCACGTGCAGCGCCGCGGTGCGGGCCATCTGGTTCGCGCGGCCGGCGACCAGCGAGCCGAAGGTCAGCGCGGGGTTCAGGCGGTGGCGCGGCAAGGCCGCATTGGCGGCGGAGGGGCTGCGCGGTACGGCGACGGTGGGCGCACCCACCGTCGCGACCTCGGCGCCGCCGCCATGGCCGATGCCGCTCGACCGTGCCGGCCCGAGCGCGCGGGCGATCGGCACCGGGCCATCGCTGCGGAATCCGCTGACCGGCACCGGGTTGTCGCGCGGCGCGAGCATCAGGTCGAGCCGCACCGGCTTGCCGGCCAGCTCGCTCAGCACGGCCTCGATGCGGCCGGCGTACTGGTTGCGGATCCAGTCGAGCTTGAACCGGTTGGGCACACGCAGTGATGCCACCGCGCCGGAGATGCCTTGGTCAGTGACGTCGGCAGCGGGCAGCGGGCGGATCCAGGTGTTGAATTGTTGTTCGGGCAGTTCGGCTGCCAAACGCTCGCAGCCGCGCTGCCAGAGATCAGCGCTCATGTTGTGGAAAAGTTCTTCTCGGAGCGGCCGGATTCTACGGTGCAACGGGCCCGCCGGGCGAGGTTATCCACAGTCTTGTGCAGCCGGATGAAACCGGCGCGCGGGCGCATGCCACCGTGTAAGTCTTTGACTTGGCAGGGGGTTTTTGGTGTAATAGTGGGTTTCCCGAAGGCCCGGCTCTTGTGACCTTGATGATCAAGGTGAGCAGCATGCAGGGTCGAGTCGTGTGGTGATCACATTGAAGATCACATGGCTTGGGACCCCCTTCAGCAGGACTGATCATCATGAAACGCACCTACCAAGCTTCGAAGACCCGCCGCGCCCGCACCCATGGTTTCCTCGTGCGCATGAAGACGCGCGGCGGCCGCGCCGTCATCAACGCGCGCCGCGCCAAGGGCCGCAAGCGCCTGGCCGTCTGAGGCCTGTCGCTGTAAGCGCAACAGCAGCCGCAGTCAGCGCATCCACGGCGGCACCCCCCGTTTCGGCAACGGGTGCGGCGTTGGATGCAGCAACGCCGGCCGTGGCGTCCAGGGCGTCACCGTGATCGGGCGAATCGTTCAATCGGTTGATTTCGAGCGCGTGCTCGCGGCGCCCACCCGGGCCCGCAGCACGCATTTCGCCGTCCATTTCCTCGCCGCCCGGCCTGCTGTCAAAGTGGCCGCTGTTCGTGCAGCTGCCCACAAGTTGTCAACAGGCGAGGCACCTCAACAGGGCAAAGCTGTGGATGACTTGCCTGAAGGCGCCTGCTGGCTGGGTGCGGTGGTGCCCAAGCGGCATGCCCGCCGGGCCGTCACGCGCAACCTGCTGAAGCGTCAGATCCGTCGCGTCGTGCATGCGCAGGCCGGCTTGCCGAGCGGCTTGTGGGTGATCCGGCTGCGCAGCCCGTTCGATCGCAAGCTGTTCCCGAGCGCTGCATCCGACGCGCTGCGCACCGCGGCTGGTACCGAGCTGCTGGCGGTGATGGCGCGCGCTGCCCGGACCGGAGCCTGACGATGTCGCGGCTGGTCGTGCAGTTGAAGTCCGCGCCGCAACGCCTGTTGATGGCGCTGGTGCGCGGCTACCGCTTCTTCCTGAGCCCGTGGCTCGGCAGCGCGTGCCGTTTCGAGCCGACCTGCTCGGTGTATTCGCTGCAGGCACTCGAGCGGCACGGCGCGATCGGTGGCAGCTACCTGACGCTGCATCGGCTGGCGCGTTGCCACCCGTGGTGCAATGGCGGCCACGATCCGGTGCCCGAGCGGCTGGCCGGCCTGTTCACCCGCCTTGAGGCGCAGCGTTCCGGCCCCAACTCCGGCGCAGCTGCGGCCTCCCGTCCCCCTTCTTCCCCCCTTTCCCGCGAAGAGACTCTTCCATGACCGATATGCGCCGCACCCTGCTGTGGGTGGTGTTCTCGATGTCGCTCGTCCTGCTCTGGGACGCGTGGAGCCGGCACAACGGGCAACCGTCGCTGTTCGGGCCGCAGCCGGTGACGGCGCCGGTCGCCGCAGCCGGTCCCGGCAGCGCCCCGGCCGGCGTGCCGGCGGCCCCGGGATCGGTCGCGTCGACCACGGCGGCCGTGCCCGCTGCGCCGGCGGCGTCGGCGGTGCTGGCCGAGCGGGTCGAGATCCAGACCGACCTGGTGAAGGCCACGCTCGACAGCAAGGGCGGCACGCTGGTGCGCGTCGAGCTGCTGACGCAGCATGAGCAGCTGCAGAAGGACCTGTGGCAGAAGGTGCAGGAGCTGGTCGGCCTCGCGCCGCGCCATGACGAGCAGTTCGAGAAGAAGAACGTCGTCGTGCTCGATGAATCGGCGCAGCGCCTGTATGTGGCGCAAAGCGGCCTGATTCCCGCGGCGGGCGGCAGCGGCCTGCCGAACCACCTGACGGTGATGAGCCTGGTGCCCGGCGAGCGCAAGTTGAAGGATGGCAGCAACGAGCTGCAGGTGCGCTTCGAATCGCCGGTGGTCAACGGCGTCAAGCTGGTCAAGACCTACACCTTCAAGCGCGGCGACTACGTGATCGGCGTGCACAACGAGGTCACCAACGCGTCGGGTGCGCCCGTCAATGCGCGGCTGTACCTGCAGCTGGTGCGCGACGGCAACGACGGCACCGGCGGATCGAGCTTCTACTCCACGTTCACCGGCCCGGCGATCTACGACGAGACCAAGCACTTCACGAAGGTCGATTTCAAGAGCATCGAGAAGCGCGGGCCGAAGGACGTGCCCGATCACGTGACGACGGCCGAGACCGGCTGGGTCGCGATGGTGCAGCACTACTTCACCTCGGCCTGGCTGATCGACAAGCCCGACGCGAAGCAGCCGCGCGAGTACTTCACCGGCAAGGCCGACGTGACGAACGACGTCACCGGCGGCCCGGCGCACGTCTACCAGGTGGGCATGACGGTGCCGCTGGGCGACATCGCGCCGAACGCCACGAAGACCTTCGACGCGCAGCTGTTCGTCGGCCCGCAGGAAGAGCACAAGCTCGCCGAACTCGCCCCCGGCCTCGAGCTGGTGAAGGACTACGGCTACTTCAAGGTGCTGTCCGAGCCGCTGTTCTGGGTGCTGACCCAGCTGCACAAGCTGATCGGCAACTGGGGCTGGTCCATCATCTCGCTGGTCGTGCTGCTGAAGATCGCGTTCTACTGGCTCAACGCCAGCGCCTACCGCTCGATGGCCAAGATGAAGGCCATCAACCCGAAGGTGATGGAGCTGCGCGAGCGCCTGAAGGACAAGCCTCAGCAGATGCAGCAGGAGATGATGCGCATCTACCGCGAGGAGAAGGTCAACCCGATCGGCGGCTGCCTGCCCATCATTGCGCAGATGCCGTTCTTCATCGCGCTGTACTGGGTGCTGCTGTCGACGGTGGAAATGCGCAACGCGCCGTGGATCGGCTGGATCACCGACCTGTCGGCCAAGGACCCGTACTTCATCCTGCCGCTGCTGATGACGCTGTCGAGCCTGCTGCAGACCTGGCTGAACCCGACGCCGCCGGATCCGGTGCAGGCCAAGATGATGTGGATCATGCCGCTGGTGTTCTCGGTGATGTTCTTCTTCTTCCCGGCCGGCCTGGTGCTGTACTGGCTGACGAACAACATCCTGTCGATCGCGCAGCAGTGGCTGATCAACAAGCAGCTGGGCGTGCTGGGCAAATAGCAACCTCAGGTTGCCCCCGCGCTTGCGGCCCCCCAAGCGGGGGCTTGTTGCAAGAGGCGGTCGGCGCGACGATCCAGCCATGGAATGACGGCAGCTCGCCGCCCTTCCACCAGTTCAATGCGGGGCAGACCCGCTGCCGTGATCTCGGCAGCGGCTCGGGAGGATGATTCGGATCGCAGCATGCTGCACCGGCGCTTCCCCCCGCGCCATCTTCAACCCGGGCCACGCCGTGTGCGTGCCCGGGTTTGTCGTTTCTGGACGGCCTTCCAGGACAATCACCGCCATGCTGCCGCGCCACCACGACCCCGTCATCGCCATCACCACCGCGCCCGGCCGCGGCGCCGTCGGCATCGTGCGTGCCTCGGGCCGCGACCTGAAGCCGCTGGTCGACGCGCTGTTCGGTCGCGCACTGGCGCCGCGGCACGCCACCTACCTGCCCTTCACCGATGCACAGGGCCAGGTGATCGACCGCGGGCTGGCGCTGTACTTCCCGGCCCCGCATTCGTACACCGGCGAAGACGTGCTCGAACTGCAGGCGCACGGCGGCCCGGTCGTGCTGCAGTTGCTGCTCGCGCGCTGCCTGGAAGCCGGTCGCGCGGTCGGGACAGGGACAGGGACGAGGATGGGGCTGCGCCTGGCCGAGCCGGGCGAGTTCACCGAGCGCGCCTACCTGAACGACAAGCTCGACCTCGCGCAGGCCGAAGCCGTCAGCGACCTGATCGAAGCCAGCACCGAGGCGGCGGCGCGCTCGGCCAGCCGCTCGCTGAGCGGCGCGTTCTCCGACGAAGTGCATGCGCTGCGCGATCGGCTGGTCTCGCTGCGCATGCTGGTCGAGGCGACGCTCGATTTCCCGGAGGAAGAGATCGACTTCCTGCAGAAGGCCGACGCGCTCGGCCGCCTGCGCAGCATCGCGGCCGATGTCGCGGGCGTGCTCGGCCGCGCGCGCCAGGGGGCGCTGCTGCGCGAGGGCATGCAGATCGTGCTGGCCGGGCAACCGAACGTCGGCAAGAGTTCGCTGCTGAATGCGCTGGCCGGCGCCGAGCTGGCGATCGTGACGCCGATCCCCGGCACCACGCGCGACAAGGTCAGCGAGACCATCCAGATCGACGGCGTGCCGGTGCACGTGATCGACACTGCCGGGCTGCGCGAGGCCGGCGACGAGGTCGAGCGCATCGGCATCGCGCGCAGCTGGGAGGCGATCGAGCGGGCCGATGCGGTGCTGTTCCTGCACGACCTGACGCGGCGCGGCGAGCCGGGCTACRACGCGGCCGAGGCGCAGATCGCGGCGCGGCTGCCCGCCCCGCAGCGCGACGGCGAACGCATCGTGCACGTCTACAGCAAGAGCGACCTGGCGAAGGTGCAGGATCTGCCAACCGGTGCAGGCCACCACCTCGCGCTGTCGGCCCGCACCGGCGAAGGCCTGGACGCACTGCGCCGCCTGCTGCTGCAACTGGCCGGCTGGCATGCCTCGCCCGACGGGTTGTTCATCGCGCGCGCCCGCCATGTCGACGCGCTGCGGCACACCGCGGAGCATCTCGCGTTGGCACTCGAACTCGCGACCTCGCCCGACCCGGCGCTCGACCTGCTGGCCGAAGAACTGCGCCTTGCGCAGACGGCGTTGTCGCAGATCACCGGCGAGTTCACGTCAGATGACTTGCTGGGCGAGATCTTCAGCCGCTTCTGCATCGGCAAGTAGCACTTTTTGTCACACGGGCCCCGACAGACGGGACCGTGACGGTGACCGACGGGCACAACTTTTGCCATGCGCTGTTGTGGTGCCCGTCACACACGCTGATAATCGCGTCACTTTCACGCACTTGTCCCGCAAGTACGCGTCACACCACACAGAGGACACGATGGAACTGCAGCAGCTGGTACAAGCGATTCAGACGTTGAATGCGGAAGACGCCTTTCGCGCGCGTTTGACGCTCGACCAGTGGCGGGTCATCGGGCCCTACCTCACGCGCCACGACATCCGCGCCGGCGACCTGCTGATCAAGCAGGGCGACTCCGACCGGAGCATGTATTTCCTCGGCCAGGGCTCGCTGCAGGTCTTCGTGACCGGCGGCCCGCCCGGCAGCAACCGCATCGCGATCCTGCGCGCCGGCTCGGTGATCGGCGAACCGGCGCTGTTCCTCGACGGCCCGCGCATGGCCAACGTCGAGGCGATGACGCCGTGCATCGTGTGGGCGCTGCGCGGCCCGCGCCTGGAAGAGCTGGCCCAGCGCACGCCGGCCCTCGCGCTCGAGCTGGTGCGGGCTGCCGGCTCGGTGATGGCGCTGCGCATGCGCGCCAACATCACGCGCCAGACCCCGATCACCTGAGTCGGATCCTCCGGCCCCGGGCGGGCGTCAATGCCCGCCGAAATCGACCAGCGTGAACAGCGGCAGCCCGGCCTCGCGCAGGCGCTGCGAGCCCTGCAGCTCCGGCAGGTCGACGATGGCCGCGCCTTCGATCACCACCGCGCCGAGCCGCTGCAGCAACCGCATGCCGGCCATCATCGTGCCACCGGTGGCGATCAGGTCGTCGACCAGCACGATGCGGTCGCCGGGCTTCACCGCATCGGTGTGCATCTCGACGGTGGCCGAGCCGTACTCCAGCTCATAGGTCTCCTGCACCGTCGTGAACGGCAGCTTGCCCTTCTTGCGGATCGGGATGAAGCCGACGTTGAGCTCGTAGGCCAGCACCGAGCCGATGATGAAGCCGCGCGCGTCGAGCCCGGCGATCGCGGTCGGCCGCACGTCGAAATAGCGGTGCACGAACTCGTCGATCAGGATGCGGAAGGTGCGCGGATCGGCCAGCAGCGGCGTGATGTCGCGGAATTGCACGCCCGGCTCCGGCCAGTCGGGCACGGTGCGGATGCTGCGCTTGATGGTGTCGCGCGCTGATTCGAGGGGGCTGGCTGCGGTCATGGGGGATTCACCGTCGGTGAGCGGGGCGCCATTGTCCCGCACGCGACAGCCCGTGACGGGAAATCCCGGGCGACGCCATCGTGCGTGCCGACTAGTCTCGATCTGCCACTCGGCGCCCACACCAGGAGACACCCCATGCATCAGCGACACCTGCTGAGGATGACGGCTTTCGCCGCCGCCTCCACCCTGCTGTTCTCCGCCTGCGGCGGTGGAGACGACGGCCCTGCCCCGGCGCCTGCGCCGGTCCCCGAGGAGACGCGTGCACAGGATGGCCGCACCGCGTTCACCGCCGATCCCGCGGCGCTCGCGTTCGACGCGCTCGCGGGCCTGGCCGTCGAGACCGACCGCTGGACCGGCGTGCAAGCCGGTGCCGGCTACCGCGTCGAGGTGCCGAAGACCGGCTGGAACGGCAAGCTCGTGATGTATGCGCACGGCTACGTCGGCACCGGCAACGCGCTCGTGGTGACGAACCCGTCGATCCGCCGCTACCTGCTGGAGCAGGGTTTCGCGTGGGCTGCATCGAGCTACGGCAAGAACTTCTACGACGTGCGCGCCGGCGTCGAGGACACCAACGCGCTCGCGCAGGCCTTCGTGCAGATCGCAGCGGCCAACGGCCGCACGCTGGCGGCGCCGACCCGCACCTACCTGATCGGCCATTCGATGGGCGGCCACATCACCGCGGCCGCGATCGAGGACGAGGCGGCCGCGACCGCGGTCCACAAGCAGAAGTACGACGGCGCGGTGCCGATGTGCGGCGTGGTCGGCGACACCGAGCTGTTCGACTACTTCGCCGGCTACCAGCTCGCGGCGCAGCAACTGGCCGGCGTGCCGGCGACATCTTTCCCGACCACCGACTGGGCCACGCTGGTCGCCGACGTGCGGACCACGTTGTTCGCGAGCCAGACCTCGTTCACGACGCCCACCGCGCAGGGCGCGAAGCTGAAGGAGGTGGTGATGAACCTGACCGGCGGGCCGCGGCCGATCTTCGACCAGGGCTTCGCGAACAACGGGCTGCAGAACGTCGTGTGGGGCACCTTCGGCGGCGACGGCAGCATCAACGGCATCCTGAACAGGAGCGTGGTCGACACGAACCGCTTCAGCTACCGGTTCACCGCGAGCGATGCGGTGCTGGCCTCGTTCAACGCGTCGATCGTGAAGGCGACGGCGGTACCCGATGCCAACCGGCTGCGCACGGATGGCCTGCGCTGGATCCCGAAGGTGAACGGCGAGTTCAAGATCCCGGTCGTCAGCCTGCACACGCTGGGCGACCTGTACGTGCCGTTCCGCATGGAGCAGGTCTACCGCGAGCGTGTCGAGGCGAAGGGCAACGGCGGCTGGCTGGTACAGCGGGCGGTGCGCGCACCGAGCCACTGCGACTTCACGGTGGCCGAACAGGTCGGCGCGTTCTCGGCGATGGTGGCGTGGGCCGAGACCGGCGTGAAGCCGGCCGGCGATGACGTGACCACCGCGGCGACGGTGGCCGACCCGGGCTATGGCTGCACCTGGACCGTCAACGCCGGCGGTGCGGACGACAACCCGACGACGATCGCGACCCGCGCGCTGATGCCGGCCTGCCCGGCGCCGTGAAACAGCTCAGCGGCCGAGCAGCTTGCTCTCGGCCAGGGCGAGCGGCTCCGGCAGCCCCGACAGCACCAGCGTGTCGCCGCCGGCCAGCAGCAGCGCGTCGTGCGGCTTCGTCACCGCGCCCGACGCGCGGCGCACCGACACCACGGTGACGCCCACCGCATGCAGCGCCAGCGCCGACAGCGGCTGGCCGATCCAGCTGCCGGCCGACGGCATGCTGACGCTGAGCAGCCGTGCCTGCTGCCGCTCGTCGACGGTGTCGTCGTCGGCGCCGTGGAAGTAGCCGCGCAGCAGCCCGTAGCGCGCATCGCGCTGGTCCTGCACGACGCGGATCACGCGCCGCATCGGCACGCCCACCAGCGCCAGCGCATGGCTCGCGAGCATCAGCGAGCCCTCGATCGCCTCGGGCACCACCTCGGTCGCTCCAGCCGCCTGCAGCCGCTCGATGTCGCTGTCGTCGAGCGTGCGGACGATCACCGGCACCGTCGGCGCGTGCGCCTGCACCAGGTGCAGGATCTTCATCGCCGACGGCGTGTCGTGGTAGCTCACCACCACCGCGCTGGCGCGTGCCAGCCCGGCCGCCATCAGGCTCTGCAGCCGCGCGGCGTCACCGAACACCACGCTCTGCCCGGCCGCGGCGGCCTGGCGCACGCGGTCGGGGTCGAGGTCGAGCGCCATGTACGGGATGCGCTCGCCGTCGAGGATGCGCGCCAGGCTCTGCCCGCTGCGGCCGTAGCCGGCGATGATCACGTGCGCCTCGGTGTTGATCGCGCGCTTGGCGATGCTCGTCATCGCGACCGACTGCATCAGCCAGTCGCTCGAACTCAGGCGCATCACGATGCGGTTGCTGTACATGATGATGAACGGCGTGGCCAGCATGCTCAGCACCATGCTCGCGAGCACCGGGCTCTGCAGCGGGGCCGGGATCAGGTGCTCCTGCGTCGCCAGCGTCAGCAGCACGAAGCCGAACTCGCCGGCTTGCGCCAGGTACAGGCCGGTGCGCAGCGCGACACCCGGCGCCGCGCCCGCCAGCCGCGCCAGCAGCGTCACCAGCGCGAACTTGAACAGCACCGGCAGCACCGTCATCGCCAGCACCAGCGGCCATTGCCGCAGCACGATCTCGACGTCGAGCTTCATGCCGATCGTGATGAAGAAGAGCCCGAGCAGCACGTCGTGGAACGGCCGGATGTCGGTCTCCACCTGGTGCTTGTACTCGGTCTCGGCGATCAGCATGCCGGCCACGAAGGCGCCGAGCGCGAGCGACAGCCCCGCATGCTCGGTCAGCCAGGCCAGGCCGAGCGTGACCAGCAGCAGGTTCAGGATGAACAGCTCCTCGCTCTTGCGCCGCGCCACCAGCGTGAGCCACCAGCGCATCACGCGCTGCCCGCCGACCAGCAGCACGGCGAGCACCAGCACCGCCTTCAGGCCGGCCCAGGCCAGCGCCGGTGCCAGCGCATCGGGCGATGAGCCGAGCGCCGGGATCAGCACCAGGAACGGCACCACGGCCAGATCCTGGAACAGCAGCACGCCCATCACGCGGCGGCCGTGCTCGCTCTCCAGCTCGAGCCGCTCGGCCATCAGCTTGACGACGATCGCGGTGCTGCTCATCGCCAGCGCCCCGCCCAGCGCGAACGCGCTCTGCCACGACAAGCCCCAGCTGCGCCCGACCTGCGCCAGCCCCCAGCCGAGCAGCACGTTGCCCGCCAGCGCCGCCAGCACCGTCATCGCGACCTGGCTGAGGCCGAGGCCGAACACCAGCCGGCGCATGCTGTTGAGCTTCGGCAGGTTGAACTCGAGCCCGATCACGAACATCAGGAACACCACGCCGAACTCGGCCAGGTAGGTCATGCCGGCCGAATCCTTGGCCAGGCCGAGGGCATTCGGGCCGATCAGCACGCCGACCGTCAAATAGCCGAGCATCGGCGGCAACTTCAGCGACCGGCACGCCACCACGCCCAGCACCGCGGCGATGAGATACAGCAGGACGAGTTCGAGTGTGGATGCCATGAAGTCGCTGTCGCAACGTGCGTGCCTACAATCGCCTGATCCTATCGGACCGAAGCTTCTCTCCGTGCCCCTGACCGCCCCTCCCGCCGATTCTTTTGATGCCGAACGCGTGCTGCAGCTGGCGCGCGAGACCTTCGACATCGAGGCCCGCGCGCTGCTGGCCTTGCACGCGCGCCAGGGCGACAGCTTCGTGCAGGCGGTGCGCGCGATGCTGCAGTGCAAAGGCCGGGTGGTCGTGATGGGCATGGGCAAGAGCGGGCACGTGGGCCGCAAGGTCGCGGCCACGCTGGCCTCCACCGGCACGCCCGCCCTCTTCGTGCACCCGGCCGAGGCGAGCCACGGCGACCTGGGCATGGTGACGCCCGGCGACGTGGTGCTCGCGATCTCCAATTCGGGCGAGAGCGACGAGCTCGCCGCGATCCTGCCGGCGCTCAAGCGCCTGGGCGTCACGCTGGTCGCGATGACCGGCCGGCCCGACTCCAGCCTGGCGAGCCATGCCGACATCACCATCAGCAGCGCCGTCGACCAGGAGGCCTGCACGCTGAACCTCGCGCCCACCGCCAGCACCATCGCGCAGATGGCGGTCGGCGACGCGCTGGCGGTCGCGCTGCTCGATGCGCGCGGCTTCCGCGAGGAAGACTTCGCCCGCTCGCACCCGGGCGGCAGCCTGGGCCGCAAGCTGCTGACCCACGTGCGCGACGTGATGCGCAGCGGCGACGACGTGCCGCAGGTGCCGCCGGCCACGCCCTTCGTCGACACGATGCGCGAGATGACGCGCAAGGGCCTGGGCGCCACCGCGGTGCTCGGCGAGCGCGGCGAGATCCTCGGCATCTTCACCGACGGCGACCTGCGCCGCCTCGTCGAGCAGGGCCGCGACCTGCGCGCGCTGACCGCGGCCGACGTGATGAGCCCGAGCCCGCGGCGCGTGCGCAGCGATGCCCTTGCGGTCGACGCGGCCGACCTGATGGAGCTGCACCGCATCACCGTGTTGCTCGTCGTCGACGCCGACGACCGGCTGGTCGGCGTCATCAATACCAACGACCTGATGCGCGCGAAGGTGATCTGATGGCCCTGGACGACATCACCCCGGTGCTCGGCTTCCCGCCTGAGCTGCTGCTGCGCGCGCAGGACATCCGCGCCGCGATCTTCGACGTCGACGGCGTGCTGACCGACGGCCGCATCTACATCAGCGAGCGCGGCGAGGAGTTCAAGGCCTTCAACACGCTCGACGGCCACGGGCTGAAGCTGCTGGCCCAGGGCGGCATCGCGCCGATCGTGATCACCGGCCGCGATTCGCCGGCGGTGCGCCGGCGCGTCAACGACCTGGGCATCGCGCATGCCGTCTACGGCGTGCACGACAAGCTGGCCGCCGCGCAGCACCTGCTGACGACGCTCGGCATCGGCTGGGATGCGGTGGCGGCGATCGGCGACGACTGGCCCGACCTGCCGCTGCTCGCGCGCGCCGCACTGGCCTGCGCGCCGGTCAACGGCCATGTCGAGGTGCGGGCGATCGCGCACCACGTCACCACGGCGGCGGGCGGCCATGGCGCCGCGCGCGAGTTCTGCGACCTGCTGCTGTCGGCCACCGGCCGCTATGCCGCGCTGCTGCGCGGCCACCTCACCACGCTCGATGGCGGAAGCTGACGCTGCCGCCCAGGCCAGCCGCCCCGGCGCGCTGGCGCCGGCCGTGGCACGCCCGGGCGGCCGGCGCACGCCGCAGCCGCTGCGCTGGCGGCTGGTCGAGCTGCTGTCGTCCTACCTGCCGCTGGTGCTGATGGGCGTGCTCGCGATGGGCACCTGGTGGCTCGTCAAGAACACGCCGCTGTCCGACGACCCGCGCATCGCCGCGCCGCTGCGTCACGTGCCCGACTACGAGATGCGCCACTTCGCGCTGCAGCGCTTCACGCCGCAAGGCCAGCTGCGCGCGCAGATCGAGGGCGACGTGCTGCGCCACTACCCCGACACCGACACCGTCGAGATCGACAACGTGCGGCTGCGCGCCGTCGGCACCGACGGCCGCGTGCTGCACGCCACCGCGCGCCAGGCCATCGCGAACGGCGACGCCACCGAGGTGCAGCTGGTCGGCCAGGCCGAGATCATCCGCGACGGTGTCGACGGCGGCCCGCCGATCAGCTTCCGCAGCGAGTTCCTGCAGGCCTTCATCGACACCGAGCGCATCAAGTCGCACCTGCCGGTCACCATGACCCAGGGCGGCACCGAGCTGCGCGCCGACAGCATGGAATACAGCCACCTCGACCGGGTGATCAAGTTCGGCGGACGCATGCGGGCCGTCTTCAGCCCCCGGGAATCCAAATGAGCGGCGATCGCCTCGTCTTCATCACCGGCGCCTCCAGCGGCATCGGCCAGGCGCTCGCCTGGCGCTTCCACCAGGCCGGCTACCGGCTGGCGCTGGTGGCGCGGCGCACCGACGAGGTCCGCAAGTGGGCCGATGCGCAACGCCTCGACGCGTCGCGCTTCGCGGTGTACGCCGCCGACGTGCGAGACATCGACGCAATCACCGCGGCCGGGCGGGCCTGCATCGCGGCGCAGGGCCTGCCCGATGTGGTGATCGCGAACGCCGGCATCAGCGTCGGCATCGACACCGCGGTGTTCGACGACCTGGCGGTGATGCGGGCGACCTACGAGACCAACAACCTCGGGATGGCGGCCACCTTCCAGCCGTTCATCACCGCGATGCGGGCGCGGCGCAGCGGTGCGCTGGTCGGCATCGCGAGCGTGGCCGGCATCCGCGGGCTGCCCGGTCACGGCGCGTACTGCTCGAGCAAGGCGGCGGTGATCGCCTACTGCGAGAGCCTGCGCGGCGAACTGCGGCCCGACGGCGTCAAGGTCGTCACGCTGGGCCCGGGCTACATCGACACGCCGCTGACGCGCGAGAACCGCTACGGCATGCCGTTCCTGATGCAGCCCGAGGTGTTCGCCGACCGGGCCTTCCGCGCGATCGAGGCCGGCGTCACCTACCGGGTGATCCCGTGGCAGATGGGCGTCGTCGCGAAGCTGCTGCGTGCGCTGCCGAACTGGCTGTACGACCTGGCGCTGGCCGGGCGGCCGCGCAAGAAACGCCAGGGCGAGTGACGGTTTCACCCCGTTCGGCGGGGTCGTGCGTATCAGCCTTCACCTGAACTTTCACGTGAGACGCCCGATGCGCCGTTCTTCCGTTCTGCCCGTGTTGACCCTGTCCCTCCTGTTGGGAGCCCTCACTGCCTGCGGCCGCGGCGGATCGATGGAGGCCGACAGCGGCACCCTCGAGGGGGCGGCGCCGGCCCCGGCGCCCGCCGCGTTCGGGAAGGCCAAGCGCGCGGCCGCTGCCGAGCTGGCGCAATCCGCGAAGGCCGGCGCCGACACGGCCAGCGAGGTGCGCCGCTACGTGGCCGTGCGCCACACGCTGCAGATCTTCACCGCGGCCGACGGCGTCGAAGCCGCCTGGCGCGATGCCACCGACGCCTGCACCGCCGCCGGCTGCGAGGTGCTGAACGCCGCGCTCGAGCGCAACGACGAGCGCCGTCCCGCCACAGCGACGCTCGAGGCGCGCGTGCCGCCGCAGCAGCTCGAGGCCTTCCTCGCGCGGATCAGCGGCCTGGGCCGCACCGGCCTGAACGCGCGCACCGCCGAAGACAAGACCGACACCGTGCTCGACACCGAGGCGCGGCTGAAGAACCAGACCGCGTTCCGCGACCACCTGCGCGTGCTGATGGCGACGCCCGGCGCGAAGCTGAAGGACCTGATCGAGGTCGAGCGCGAGCTGGTCCAGGTGCAGAGCGAACTCGACAGCCTGGCGTCGCAGCGCAAGGTGCTGGCCAACGAGACCGAACGGGTGCACGTGTCGATCAGCTTCGGGGCCCAGCCCTCGGTCATCGAGACCGGCATGTGGCGGCCGGTCACCGATGCGCTGCGCGGCGCGGGGCATGTCATCGCGTCGAGCATCGGGGTGCTGATCACTGCAGTGGTCGGCCTGCTGCCGTGGGGGATCGCGCTGGTGCTGGCGGGCTGGGGCGTGCGGGCCGCGTGGCGCCGCCGCCGGCGCGCCCGCTGAGCGCGGACAGTTGCGGAGGACGCGCCGCAGTTGCACTCCCTGTTGCAAACCTATACTGCGCGCCTCCCTTCGTTCCGGTCCTCCCGATGAACCTCTCGCGCTGGCGCTGGTGGGCGCCTGCGGCCTGTGCCTTTGCGCTGCAGGCCTTCACGGCCGAAGCGCCGGCCCAGGAGGCCGCCGCGCAGCTGCCGCACCCGCGCGCGTCCAGGCTGCTCGCCGACGACCCGCCGCTGGTCATCGACGGCCGCCTCGACGACGCCGGCTGGCGCCATGCCCCGGTGCACGATGCCTTCGTGCAGTACCTGCCGGTCGACCGGCTGCCGGCGCCGCTGCGCACCACGGTGCAGGTGCTGGTCGACGAGCACGCGATCACGTTCGGCATCCGGGCCTACGACCCGCAGCCCGAGCTGATCCGTGCCCCGTTGCTGCGCCGCGACCAGGTGCGCCGCGACCAGGATTTCGTCTCGGTGATGCTCGATGCGGCCGGCACGCGCCGCTCGGCGCAGTTCGTGCGCGTCAACGCGGCCGGCGTGGTGGCCGACGGCATGTACATCGCCGAGACCGACACCGAGGATTTCGCACCCGATTTCGAGGTGGATGCCGCGGTGCACCGCGAAGTCGACGGCTACAGCGTCGAGATCCGCATGCCGCTGCTCGGCCTGCGCTACCCGTACGAGGGCGGCGCGCCGTGGCGGATGATGGTCGGCCGCAGCGTGCCGCGCGAGGCCAGCATGCTGCTGCTCAGCGCGCCGCTGACCAAGGACGCGCTGAACTTCATCGCCGAGCTGCAGCCGGTCGACGGGCTCGAGGACGTGACGGAGCGGGTGCGCGAGCGCTCGTTCCTGACGGTGCGCCCCGAGCTGACGATGCGCTCGACGCGCGGCAGCGAGCCGGCCGACCGCACCTCCGTCGGTGCCGAGATCAAGTGGCGCCCGCGCGCCGACTGGGTGTTCGATGCGACGCTGAACCCCGATTTCTCGCAGGTCGAGCTGGACGTTCCGCAGCTGGCCGGCAACACCCGCTTCGCGTTGAGCGTCGAGGAAAAGCGGCCGTTCTTCCTCGAAAGCACCGATGTGCTGGACCTGCCGCTCGCCTCGTTCTACTCGCGCTCGGTGACCGATCCGCGCTGGGGGCTGCGCGCCACCTGGCGCGGTGCCGAGGCTGACGCGACCGGCCTCAGCCTGAGCGACGACGGCGGCGGGCTGGTGCTGCGGCCGGGCGCCTACGGCACCGGCGTCGCGCTGCAGGACCAGCGCTCGCAGGCCACGCTGCTGCGCGCTCGGGTGCACGGCGAGGCGCTGAGTGCCGGCGGGCTGGTCTCGGTGCGCCGCTACGAGGCCGCGCGCGAGAACCGCGTCGCCGGTGCCGACCTGCTGTGGCGCCGCACCGCCGAGGAGCAGCTGCGCCTGCGGGCGCTCGGTTCGCAGACCACCGCGCTGTTCGACGCCGATGGCGCGCCGTCGGCCGGCKCGCCGGAGGACGGCCGCTACCTGTGGGCTGCGTGGGCGCGGCGCGTGCCGGGCTGGAACCTCAACGCCGAGGCCGCCGAGATCAGCCCGCGCTTTCGCAACGACAACGGCTTCGTCGAGCAGGCCGGCGTGCGCTCGCTGCAGGCCGAGGCGATCCGGCGCTTCGGCGAGGTCGCGCTGCCCGGCATCAACCTCTACGAATTCGAGGCCTACCTGTGGGCGCAGCAGCGCACCGCGCTCGCCGACCCGCGCGAGGGCATCGCCGACGGCGAGCTGGTGTCACGGCGCCTGCACCCCGGGCTGTGGTGGTCGGCGGCGTACAACACCGAGGCATCGGTCGAGTGGCGTGCCCACACCGAGCGCGTGAAACCGGTGTCGGCAGGCGGTCAGGCGCACCGCACGAACGCGCTGGCGCTGACCTACGGCGTGAACCCGGCGCCGTGGTTCACCCGTTTCACGGCCGAACTGGAATGGGGGCAGCGCATCGATGTCGAGGCCGATCGGGTCGGCCGCGGCGCGGTCTGGCTGCTCGAGGCCAAGCTGCGCGGCAGCCTGCCCAACGGCTGGGGCGTCGAATCGGAACAGCGCGCCGAGCAGGGCTTCGTGCGCGGGCCCGACGGCCGCCGCGCGCTGACCGACACCGCGCTGCAGTGGCTGGCCGTGCTGCACCTCGATGCACGCGATTCGGTGCGGGCGGTCTGGCAGCGCCATCGCATCGACCGCGTCGCCGACGATGCCGCCGGGCTGGCGGCGGCGCGCGAGCGGGACACCGTGGGGTCGCTGGTGGCCCAGCACCGCATCGGGCTGGGCCGGGTCTTCAGCGTCGGCATGAGCCGCCAGCGCCCGGGCGTGAGCGCGCCGAAGGACACCGAGGTGTTCGTGAAGGCGGCCTTCGCGTTGGAGCTCTGATTGGGGCTCTGACGCGACGGGCCATGAAAAAAGCGGTGAGCGCTTTCGCACTCACCGCTTCTTGTTCTAACCGGATCGCTGGGGCTGATCAGTAGCCGCCGCGGCTGCCGCCGCCACCACCACCACCGTAGCTGCCGCCACCGCCGGAACGGCCACCGCCGCCACCGCCGTAGCCGCCGCCACCACCGGAGCGGCTGCCGCCACCACCGCCGTAGCCGCCGCCACCGCCGGAGCGGCCACCGCCGCCACCACCACCGCCGTAGCCGCCACCACCGCCGCCGCCGAAGCCACCACCGCCGGAGCGGCCGCCACCGCCGCCGCCGAAGCCGCCCGGACGCTCTTCGCGCGGACGGGCTTCATTGACGACCAGCGCACGGCCGTCGAGGGCCTGGCCGTTCATGCCGTTGATGGCCGATTGCGCTTCGGCATCCGAGCCCATCTCCACGAAGCCGAAGCCCTTGGAGCGGCCGGTGTCGCGGTCCATCATGACCTTGGCGGACGAGACAGTACCGAATTGTGCGAATGCTTGTTGGAGATCGTCGTCGCGAACGCTGTAGGCGAGGTTGCCGACGTAGAGTTTATTGCCCATGGAGAGCGCCTTTCTTTCCTGAAGTCACGAGAACCATGTGGAGCGTGTACCCATCCTGAACCATTCAAGTGAAGGCGCTGCTTCCAGACACAGAATTTTGATTATCGAGTAATTGCGCGAAGCGGTGCAAATTGTGGAAACCCCTTGCAAGCCGAGGGAAACGAAAAGTGTTGTCGTGAACACACGCATAGCCAGTCTTGTGCCCAGCCTGACCGAGCTCGTCGTCGCGCTCGGCCTCGGTCCGCGCCTGGTCGCGCGCACCGGCTTCTGCATCCATCCGGCGGCCGTCGTGCGGGATGTGCCCAAGGTCGGCGGCACCAAGGCGGTGAACCTCGACCGGCTGCGGCGCCTTGCGCCCACCCACGTCCTCGTCAACGTGGATGAGAACCGGCACGACATCGTGCCGGCGCTGCACGAGATGGGTGCGCAGGTCATCGTGACGCACCCGTGTGGTCCCGAGGACAACCTCGCGCTGGTCGACCAGCTCGCCGCGGTGTTCGGCCACGAGCCGGGCGTGCACGACCGCGCACGGGTGCTGCGCGAGGCCTTGCAGCACGAGCTAGGGGAAACCCGTGGTGAAGAAAGTCTGTTGCCTGGCTTGCGGTGCCGCGTGCTCTATCTGATCTGGCACGACCCGTGGATGACGGTCGCGCGCGACACCTACCTGTCACGCATGCTGGCGCGCATCGGCTGGCACACCGAGCCGGCGCTCGACGGCGGCCCGCACGGCGCGGCGCGCTACCCGGTGGTGCGCGGCGACGAGCCCTGGCTCGCGCAGGTGGAGCGCGTGCTGTTGAGTTCGGAGCCGTTCATGTTCAAGGACCGACACCTGGCGCTGGCGCAGGCGCTGTGCCCGCAGGCGCGCGTGCAGCGGGTCGACGGCGAGTTGCTGAGCTGGTACGGGCCGCGCGCGGTGCCGGGGCTGCGCTACCTGCGCGAGCTGGGCCGCAGCTGAAGTCAGAATGCCGCATGGACATCTACAAGCCGCTGATCGCCCTGCTCGCCATCGTGAACCCGATCGGCGTGATCCCGTTCTTCATCCACTTTACCGGTGGTTTCACCCGCGAACAGCGCCAGCGCACGATCCGCGTCGCCGCGTTCAGCGCCTTCATCGTGATCGCGGTCAGCGCGGTGGCCGGGTTGAGGATCATCGAGTTCTTCGGCATCTCGCTGGCGTCGTTCCAGGTCGGCGGCGGCACGCTGCTGCTGATCTCGGCGCTGCAGATGCTGAACGCGCAGCCGGCCGAGACGCGGCAGGAGGATGTGACCGAAGGCAACACCAAGGTCGATGCCGGCGACAGCATCGCGGTGGTGCCGCTGACCATTCCGCTGCTGACCGGCCCGGCCACCATCTCGACGATGGTGATCTATGCCGACAAGACGCGGCATTGGTGGGAGATCGCGGTGCTGGTCGGCTACGGCGTGGTGATCGGCATCGCCGTGTGGCTGGCCTTCAGCGCGTCCGGCCGCATTGCGCGGGTGCTCGGCAAGACCGGCATCAACGTGATGACGCGGCTGATGGGGCTGATCCTCGCGGCGCTCGCGGTCGAGGTGATGTCCGACGGACTGGTGAAGCTGTTCCCGATCCTCGCGAGCAGCATCCACTGAGCCGACTTCACCGCGACTTCATGGCGCCTTCAACGGTGCTGGCCACAGTGCGGCGCTTCAACTCCTGGAGCCCGCATGAAGCCCCACCCGCTGTTCGTCAAGGCGGCCGCCATCGGCGCGATCGCCGTCCTGTTGTCCCTGGCCCTGGGCCGCATCGGTGCCCTGGTCGATGAACGCCAGAGGCGCCTCGCCGAGGCCGAACAGAACGTCGAGGAGAGCCAGGCCGGCCGGCAGGCGCTGCTCGGGCCGCTGCTGCGCACGCGCTGCACCGAGTCGTGGGACGTGCAGTACGGCCATGGCGCCGCTGCCCGCAGCGGCGTCGAGACGCGCGAGTTCATCGTCACCAGCGTGCCGGCCCGGCTCGACGTGACCGCCACCGCGACGATGGAGCCGCGCTGGCGCGGCCTGTTCAAGGTCAACACCTACGGGCTGCACGCCGAGATGGAGGCCGCCTGGGCACCGGTGCGGCCGGCGCTGCGGCATGCGAATGGGCGGCTGCAGTGCGAGCCGCCGGTGCTGCAGGTCGAGGTGACCGACCCGCGCGGCATCCGGCGCGCCGACGTGCGCGTCGGCAGCGACCTGCTGGTGGTGCAGCCCGGCACCGGCGACGAGAAGCGCCCGCAAGGCTTCCAGGCGCGACTGCCCGACGGCTGGCTGCGCGCCGCCGTGCCGGCGCCGGTGAAGCTGTCGCTCGACCTGACCGGCACCAGTGAGCTGGGCCTGGTGCCGGTGGGGCGCGAGAACCACATGACGCTCGCGGGCAACTGGCCGCACCCGTCGTTCGGCGGCCGCTTCCTGCCGACGCGGCGCGAGGTGCGCAAGAACGGCTTCGATGCCACCTGGGATGTGTCCGCGCTCGCCACCGGCGCGGCGACCGACCTGTCGGGCGAGGTCGCGGTGTCGACGGCGGTGCCGCTGACGGCGGCCGCCGTCGCCGGGTCGCCCGACGAGGTGCGCGGGGCTCGTCCGTCCGGCCAACCCGAGGCGTTCAGCGTCGCCTTCATCGACCCGGTCAACCCCTACTCGCTGAGCGACCGGGCGATCAAGTACGGCCTGCTCTTCATCGGCCTCACCTTCGTCGCGGTCGCGATGGTCGAGCTGCTGCTGCGCCGCCGCGTGCACCCGGTGCAGTACCTGCTGGTGGGTTGCGCGATCAGCCTGTTCTTCCTGCTGTTGCTGAGCCTGTCGGAGCACTTCCCGTTCGCCGCGTCGTACGCGGTGGCGGCGGGGGCCTGCGTCGCGCTGCTCGCCTTCTACGGGCGCCACGTGCTGGGCGGCTGGCGCGAAGGGCTCGGCTTCGGGGCCGGCATCGCCGGGCTCTATGGCGCGCTGTACACGCTGCTGCAGATGGAGCAGACGGCCCTCGTGATCGGCTCGGTGCTGCTGTTCGTGGTGCTTGCCGCGGTGATGGTCGCGACGCGCCGCTTCGACTGGTACGGCGTCACTGCGCCGCGCTGAGGCCGTCCGGGCGGCGGGTACCATGCCGCACCATGAATGTGCTCAGCTTCGACAGCTTCGGTGCGCCGGATGTGTTGCGCTATCGCCCGCATCCCGACCCGGCGCCGGGGCCCGCCCAGGCCCTGGTGCGCACCCGCGCGATCGGGCTGAACTTCGCCGACGTCTACCGGCGCAAGGGCACCTACCACCTGGCCGGCTCGCCGCCGTACATCGCCGGCTATGAAGGCGCCGGCGAGATCGTCGCGGCGCCGGCCGGCAGCGGCTTCGCGCCCGGCGACCGCGTCGGCTTCGCCGACATGCCGTTCGCCAACGCCGAGCTGGTGGCGGTCGACCTCGCGAAGCTGATCCCGCTGCCCGACGACATCGGCTTCGACACCGCGGCGGCCGTGCTGCTGCAAGGCCTCACTGCGCAGTACCTGGTGCGCGACAGCCACGCGCTGAAGGCCGGCGAGCGCGTGCTGGTGCATGCCGCGGCCGGCGGCGTCGGCGGGCTGCTGGTGCAGCTGTGCAAGGCGCTCGGCGCCCGCGTGATCGGGCTCACGTCGAGCGAGGCCAAGGCCGCGCAGGCGCGCGAGGCCGGCGCCGATGCGGTGGAGCTGTATTCGCAGGACTGGGTGGCCGCGGCGCAGGCCTTCGCGCCGGGCGGCGTCGACGTGGTCTACGACTCGGTCGGGTCCACGCTCGCGCAGAGCCTGGCCGCGGTGCGCACCGGCGGCCACGTCGTCTTCTACGGCATGGCCGGCGGCGACCCGGCGCCGGTCGACCCGCGCCTGCTGATGGACACCTCGAAATCCCTCACCGGMGGCGACCTGTGGAACGTGCTGACCAGCGCCGACGAGCGCCGCAGCCGGGCCGGCGAGCTGTTCGGCTGGGTGCGCAGCGGCCGGCTGCGCGTGCCGGTCGACTCGCGCTTCGCGCTGGCCGACGGTGCGCAGGCGCATGCCCGCCTGGAGAGCCGTGCGTCGACCGGCAAGGTCCTGCTGATTCCCTGAGCCCCCCCCGATGCGCGAGATCACCTACGACTACATCGTCTGCGGCGCCGGCACGGCCGGCTGCCTGCTGGCCAACCGGCTGAGTGCCGACCCGACCAAGAGCGTGCTGCTGATCGAGGCCGGCGGCAACGACGACTACCTGTGGATCCACATCCCGGTCGGCTACCTCTATTGCATCGGCAACCCGCGCACCGACTGGCTGTTCCACACCGACGAAGACCCCGGCCTGAACGGCCGCTCGCTGCGCTAYCCRCGCGGCAAGRYGCTGGGYGGCTGCTCCAGCATCAACGGCATGATCTACATGCGCGGCCAGGCRCGCGACTAYGACCACTGGGGCGCGCTCGGCAACCCCGGCTGGAGCTGGCAGGAGTGCCTGCCCTTCTTCAAGCAGCACGAAGACTTCCACAAGGGCGCCGATGAATTCCATGCCGCGCCCGGCTTCGACCGGACCGGCCAGCGCGCGGGCGGCGAATGGCGGGTCGAGAAGCAGCGCCTGCGCTGGGAGATCCTCGACGCGTTCGCGCAGGCGGCGCAGCAGGCCGGCATCCCGCACAGCAACGACTTCAACCGCGGCGACAACGAAGGCGTCGGCTACTTCGACGTCAACCAGCGCAGCGGCATCCGCTGGAATGCGGCCAAGGCCTTCCTGCGGCCGGTGCTGCGCCGGCCCAACCTGCAGGTGTGGACCGGCGCGCAGATCGCGCGCGTGCTGGTCGAGCCCGGGCCGAGCGACGGTTCGTGGGATGGCCAACCGCAAGCCAACGGCGTCGAGGTGATCCCGCAGGGCGGTGGCGAGCGCGTGCGCGCCCGCGCGGCGCGCGAGGTCATCCTGTGCRCCGGCGCGGTCGGCACGCCGCAGCTGCTGCAGCTGTCGGGCATCGGCCCGCGCGCGCTGCTGCAGCAGCACGGCGTGATGGTGATGCGCGACGCGCCCGGCGTCGGCGGCAACCTGCAGGACCACCTGCAGGTGCGGGCCGTCTACCAGGTCGATGGCGTGCGCACGCTGAACACGATGGCCAATTCGCTGTGGGGCAAGGCGATGATCGGGGCCGAGTACGTGTTCCGCCGCAGCGGGCCGATGAGCATGGCGCCGTCGCAGCTCGGGGCCTTCACGCGCAGCGATGCCGCGCAGCCATTCGCCAATCTGCAATATCACGTGCAGCCGCTGTCGCTCGATGCCTTCGGCCAGCCGCTGCATCGCTTCAACGCCTTCACCGCGAGCGTGTGCAACCTGAACCCGACCAGCCGCGGGCGCATCGACATCCGAAGCGGCGATGCCGCCGTCGCGCCGAGCATCCGCGCCAACTACCTGAGCACCGACGAAGACCGGCGCGTCGCGGCCGATTCGCTGCGCGTCACGCGCCGCATCGTCGAGCAGGCGGCGCTGGCGCCCTACCGCCCGAAGGAGATCAAGCCGGGCGTGCAGTTCCAGTCCGACGATGAACTCGCGCGGCTGGCCGGCGACATCGGCACGACGATCTTCCACCCGGTGGGCACCGCGAAGATGGGCCCTGCCAGCGATGCCGACGCGGTGGTCGATGCGCAGCTGCGGGTGCACGGAGTCAAGAAGCTGCGCGTGGTCGATGCGAGCGTGATGCCCACCATCACCAGCGGCAACACCAACTCGCCGACGCTGATGATCGCCGAGCGCGCCGCCCAGTGGATCCGCGAGGAAGCGGCCCGCACGTGACGCTCGCCCTCGCCATCAACGCCTGCGTCAACCTGATCGTCGGCTGGGCGCTGCTGCTCGCCTGGCGCAGCGACCGGGCGCAGCTGTTCTCGCGCGACCTCGGCTGGGCGTTCGCGAGCCAGGCGATGATTCCCGCCGCCTACCTGATGCAGGCGCAGAACGACGGTGTCGTCGCGGCGCTCGGCACGGTCGTGATCGTCGGCGTGTCGGCGCTGTACCTGTCGCTGCTGCTGGTCGGCAGCGCCCGCCTGGCCGGCCGCATGCCGAGCCGCGCCGAGGCCTTCGCGCTCGGCGCGGTGCTGCTGCTGGTGGCGGCGCTGCTGGTGCCGCTGAACGTGCAGGCGGCGCAGGCGGTGAGCGCGAGCCTGCACGTCGCCGCCGGCCTGGTGGCCACCATCTGGCTGTGGCGGCATGGCGGCTCGGAGCGCCTGGCCGGGCTGCTGCTGATGCTGCTGGGCATCAACCAGTTCACCTTCGTGTTCTTCGGCCCGGCCGGCATCACGCTGCAGGCGACGGTGGCGGCGATGCTGCGGCTGACGCTCGGCCTCGCGCTGCTGCACGCCGCGGTGCGTCGCTCGAATGAAGAATCGCGCCGGCTGCGCGACCGCTTCCTGCAGCTCACCGAGCATTCGCACCAGGGCGTCGCGGTGGTGCGCGGCGAAGACCTGCTGTACGCCAACCCGGCGCTGCTGAAGATCTACGGCCTGAGCGCGCTGACCGAGGTGCTGACGCTGTGGCGCGAGGCGACGATGCCGCCCGAGGAGCGCGAGCAGGCGCGCGACCGCCACCGCAAGATCATCGCCGGCGAGTTGCGGCAGGCCAGCTGGCAGGGCATGCGCTACCGCTTCGACGGCACGCCGATCCAGCTGCGCTTCAGCGCCTGGCGCATCGACTGGGACGGCCGCCCGGCCGAGCAGGTGGTGGTGACCGACGAGACCGCGCAGCACGACGCGGCACAGGCCATGCTGTACCAGGCGACGCACGACGAGCTGACCGGCCTGCCGAACCGCGTCGCGCTGCTGCAGCGGCTGCGCGACCTGTGCGGCGCGGAGCTGCCGACGCCGTTCGCACTGGTGCTGATGGACGTCGACCGCTTCAAGCTCTTCAACGAGGCGCATGGCCCGTCGATCGGCGATGCGGTGCTGCGCTCGCTGGCGGCCGCGTTGCAGAAGGCGCTGGCGGGGCGCGCCGAGGTGATGCGCCTGGGCGAGGACGAGTTCGCGCTGCTCGCGCCGGGCAGCGAGAGCGACCGCACCGCGCACAGCGTCGCGCAGGCGGTGCGCCAGATGCTGATGCAGCCGCTCGCGTTGCCGCAGCACGAGTTCTTTCTCGACGTGTCGATGGGCATGGCGACCTACCCGGCCACCGCGCGCGAGCCCGAGGCGCTGCTGCGCGCGGCCAATGCGGCGATGCACGAGGCCAAGCGCACGCCGGGCACTTCGGTGCAGTTCGCCGAAGAGCGCTTCGAGCGCGGCTCGGGCGCGTCGCTCGATGCCGAGCAGGCGCTGCGGGCGGGCATGAAGAACGACGAGTTCTGCCTGGTCTACCAGCCGAAGGTGGATGCGCAGAACAAGACGCTGGTCGGCTTCGAGGCGCTGGTGCGCTGGGACCGGCCGGGGCTCGGGCGCATCAGCCCGATGGAGTTCATCCCGGCGGCCGAGCGCACCGGGCTGATCGGGCCGCTCGGCAACCTGATCCTGACGCAGGCCTGCCAGCAGATCTCGGAGTGGCGCGGCGCGTTCGGCAAGACGGTGCCGGTGGCGGTGAATGTGTCGCCGCTGCAGCTGCTCGACCCGGGCTTCCCGGAGCTGGTGCTGCGCACGCTGCGGCACTTCGACGTGCCGCCGGGGCTGCTGACGCTGGAGATCACCGAGAGCGCGGCGGTGACCTACATGGAGCAGGCGCGCGAGCAGATCCGGCAGATGCGGGCGCACGGCATCGAGGTCGCGCTGGACGACTTCGGCACCGGCTTCTCGTCGCTGAACATGCTGCGCAGCCTGCCGCTGCGCACCGTGAAGATCGACCGCAGCCTGATCGACCCGATGCCGGCGCCGGACGCGACCGCGGTGGTCAAGGCGATCTGCGACCTGG
The DNA here is from genome assembly GCF_056405435.1 of Rhizobacter sp. P1_G5. Classification (NCBI taxonomy): domain Bacteria; kingdom Pseudomonadati; phylum Pseudomonadota; class Betaproteobacteria; order Burkholderiales; family Sphaerotilaceae; genus Rhizobacter; species Rhizobacter sp. P1_G5. The sequence goes on from NZ_JBFUCB010000002.1 coordinate 31,641, forward strand.
CCTCGGCACTGCGCCTGGACGTGGTGGCCGAAGGGGTCGAGACGCGCGAGCACGCGCGGGCGGCGACGGCCGCCGGCTGCGACGTGCTGCAGGGCTACCTGTATGCGCGGCCGCTGTCGCCGGAAGACGCCGCGCGCTGGCTGGGCGAGATGCGCAGCCCGGATGCCAATCCGGGACCCTCTCTCACGCCCCCCTGAGGCCCGGGTCAGAGCTTGTAGTCGAGCGACACCGCGACCGTGCGCGGCGCGCCGTAGATCGCGCCGTAGGCCAGCCCGGTGATGTACTTCTTGTCGAACACGTTGTTGACGTTCAGCCGCACGGTGGCGGCGGGGGTCAGCTCATACGCGGCGAAGGCGTTGGCCACCAGGAAGGCGCCCTGCTTCGCGCTGCCGTTCTTGCTCACGTCCGACTGCCAGCGGCCGCCCGCGCCCACGCGCAAGGCCGGCAGCGCCGGCAAGCGGTGGTCGATGCGGAAGTTGACGGTGTTGCGCGGCACCCATTCGTAGATGGCGTTGCCGTCCGGGCCGGTCAGGATCAGGCGGGTGTAGCCGAAGGTCAGCTTCGTGTCGCGCGCGACGCGGCCGGTGGCTTCGAATTCGTAGCCCTTGGACGTCACGTCCTTGCCCTCGTACCACGACTGGTTGTAGCGCGGGTCGTCGGTGGGCACCTCGGTGATGGTGCCGGCGTAGGTCGCCAGGCCGTTCTGCTTGGCGGTGAACACGGCGAAGGTCGTCAGCAGCGCCTTGTCGAGCCACTCGGCCTTCACGCCGAGCTCGGCGTTGACGCCCTTCATCGGGTCCAGGTATTTGCCGTTGTAGTCGGTCTGGTCCTGGTTCTGGAAGATGTTCGAGTACGACACGTAGCCCAGCAGGTCGGGCATGAAGTCATAGGTGAGACCGACGTAGGGGCTCGTCTCCTTCGTCACCGGATAGTCGGTGTTGGTGGCCGTGGTGCCGTAGATCGACGCGCCTTCGCGCGCGAGGCGCACCGCGTTCACACCCACGACGCCCTTCAGCGAATCGGTCAGCGTGAGGTGCGAGGCCGCGTACACGCGGGTCAGCGTCTGCTCGCCGCGGGTGCTGGGCAGGCGCGGGCCCCACGCCGGTTCGGGGAACGCGTCGTCGCCGTACGGGAAGGCCGGCAGCGACGGCAGGTTGCCCAGGTCGGTCGACGGGGCGAAGGCGTCGACGGAGGTCTTCTCCCGCGACTGGCTCACGCCGACCAGCAGGCTGTGCTTGCGTCCGAAGGCGGAGAACTCGCCGTTCAGGCTGACGTCCAGCACGTGGTTGTCCGCGCTGCCTTCGCTGCGGTAGGGCCAGCCCACCAGGCCGGTGTTGTCCGGGTTCAGCACACCGGTCGGCGAGTACGCGTACAGCAGGCGCGTCGACTCGTTGCCGTGCCGGAAGTTGTAGGTGGCCTTGGCCTCCCAGTCGGGGGTCAGGTGATGCGAGTACTCGGCGAACGCGTTGTAGGACTTGTTGTTCCAGTAGGTCCACTTCTGCGAGGTGGACGAGCCGACGTCGAAGTCGGCCTGCGTGCCGTCGGAGCGCAGCAGCGTCAGCGAGCCCCACATCGGCGAATCCTGCTTGGCGTCGACGGCGGTGACGCCCAGCGTCAGCACGCCGTCGGTGCCGATCTGGCCGTCGACCACGCCGTAGAGGGAGGTGCGCTCGTTGTGCAGGTTGCGGATCCAGGAGTCCTTGTCCTCATGGGCGACGACGAAGCGGCCGGCCCAGGAGCCGTCCTCGGCCAGCACCTTGTTGTAGTCCAGCGCCACGCGCTTGAGGCCGTAGGAGCCGAGCGTCACGTTGGCTGCGCCGCCGTCCTCGTTCTTCGGGCGCTTGCGCACGTAGTTGATCGTGCCCGACGCGTTGCCCACGCCGGTCAGCAGCCCGTTGGCGCCGCGGATCAGCTCGATGCGCTCGAACAGGAAGGTGTCCTCGCGGCCGACGACGGTGCCCCAGGAGTTGGTCATGCCCAGGCCGTCGACCTGCGTCAGCTGGATCTCGAAGCCGCGCGCATTGAAGGTCGCCCGGTTGGTCTCGTACTGCTCGACATTGATGCCGGTGGCCAGGCCCAGTGCCTCATTGCTGCCGGTCAGGCCGAAATCGGCCATCTCGCCCTGGTCGATGGTGCTGATGGTCTGCGGCGTTTCCTTCACGTCCATCGGCAGGCCGGTGGCGCCCTTGGAGACGCGGTGCACGCGCTTGCCGGTCACGGAGACCTTGTCGAGTGCGGCTTCCGGCGGCTTGGTCTCTTGCGGCCTGGCGTCTTGCGCACGGGCATCGCCCAGGGCCAGGCTGGCGGCGATGGCGCAGGCCGTCATCAGGAAGGGGTGGTTCACGGGTACTTCTCCAAATGCGTTGGACGCCGCGTCTTGTCGGGCAGGGCTGCGCCACGCGGGCCGATGCCGGACGCGTGCTGTCGTGGTGGCGGTGGGTTGGGGTTGCCCGCGGCTCGTCCCGCAATGGGGATGGCGGCTTGCCGGCGCTCCTGGCGGGCAAGTCTACAGGCTAATAAGAATTGTTCTCAACAAAGCGCTTTGAAGCGCAGGCCCGTGTGTTGTCGGCGCGACGCTGGCCTGATGCCGATCAATGCGCCGGTGGCCGGACCAGCAGCACCGGCACCGGCGAGCTGCGCAGGATCTGCTCGGCATCGCTGCCCAGCACCCAGCGCCCGATGCCGCGGCGGCCGTGCGTGCCGACCACGACGAGGTCGGCCGGCCATGTGCCGATCTCGTCGACCACCACGTCAGCCAGCCGGCGCTGCATCGTCTCGAACAGCGCGACCTCGGCGGGGACGCCGGCCGCCTCGGCGCGTGCCTTGCCCCGGGCCAGCACCTCGTTGCCGGCGCTCTTCAGCACGCCCGCCACATCGCCCGCGTAGCCGCCGAAGCCGGTCGCGAAGCTCAGTTCGTCGACCATGTGGATCAGGCGCAGCGTGGCACCGGTCAGCTTCGCGAGGCGGATCGCTTCGTCGAGGCCGCGGGTGGAGGTGTCGCTGCCGTCGACCGGGACGAGGATGTGTTGGTACATGGAGGGACCCGCGGGGTTGGGGGCTCGCGTCAGTTCCCCGAATATGCCTGCTTGAGCCCGAGGTGCTCGGCAAAGGGAAGGAAATCCCTGTCCGCGTGGAGCAGCATCAATCCGTCTTCGATGCACCGGGTTGCAATCAGCGTGTCGATGGTCTTCCGGATGGTGATGCCCATGGCGCGCAGAGTCCTGTAGTTCGCGGAAGCCTTCACCGCCAGGCCGTAGCCGACCAGATCGATGTGATCGAAGGTCTCCAGGGTCTGCTTCACCAGCTTGAACTCGCGCTCGCTGCGAACTCCCTGCAGGACTTCCGCCGCGATCAGGTCGCCCACGGCCACGGGGCTGCGCCCGAGGACCGAGTCCAGAAGCGCGACCTGCGGCGTGTCCGCCGCGCGAAAGTAGTCGATCCAGACGCTGGAGTCGACCAGGATCACCGGTCCGTCCTCATGGATTCCAGGTCACCTTCCCAGGTGATCTTTCCCTTGAGTTCGCGGGCTTTCTCCTGCGCACGAAGTCGCACCAGGGTTCGCAGGCCCAACTCCACGGCCTCGCGCTTGGTCTTCGCGCCCGTGGCCTTCAAGGCGTCCTTCATGAGCTTGTCGTCGATCTCGATGTTCGTTCGCATGATGTGTATCCGCCAGGAATTCCTTACACAGCGTAGCACCTCTGCGGGGATTCTTCACCTGAGCTCATGCTTTTGCCGCAAACGCGCCCTCGCCCACTCAAGTGTGATCATCGCGAGGCGAACGACGGGCCGGCAGCGACCGTCGCGGCGGTGATCTCTTTCAGCCGGGTCGCCCCGGTTTGACGCATGATGGTCTCGAACTCGCGCTGCAGGATGCCGAGCACGGCCGCGACGCCCGGTTCGCCGAAGGCCGCGAGCCCCCAGCAGTAGGGGCGCCCGATGCCGACCGCCGTCGCGCCCAGTGCCAATGCCTTGTAGGCGTCGGTCCCGCGGCGGACTCCGCCGTCCACCAGCACCGGGATCTTGCCGGCGACCGCCTTGACGACCTCGGGCAGCGCGCCGATCGTCGACTGGAAGCTCTCTTCCGCGCGTCCGCCATGGTTGGACACGATGATGCCGTCGACGCCGGCCCGCACCGCGCGAGCAGCGTCCTCACCGGTCATGATGCCCTTCAGGACGACCTTCGCCTTGGTCGCGGCACGCAGCTTGGCGACGAAGTCCCAGGTCATGCCTGTCCCGTACAGGTTGGTCACGTGCGACACGTCGATGTCGTTGAACGCGGGCTTGCGCGAGACTTCGTTCTTGAAGCCGCCGGCATGGCAGGCGACGCACTGCCGATCGTCCTGCCTGCGCGCACGGAACAGCGTCTCGGTGTTGCGCCCGCCCTGCCGGTCCACCGTCAGCACGATGGCAGTGACCCCGGCCTCTTCGGCACGCCTGACGAGCGCCCGCGTCACGTCCCAGTCGTCGGTGGGATAGAGCTGGAACCAGATCGGTGCGCCGTGCGCCTTGGCCACGTCGGCGGCCGACGAATTGCTGGAGGTCGACAGAACCATCAGCTGCTTCCTCGCGCCCGCCGCGCGTGCGACCGGGATCTCTGCTTCGGGGTGGAATGCACCCTGGCTGCTCACCGGCGACAGAAAGATCGGGCTGGCGTACTCGGCACCGAACAGGCGGATCCGCGTGTCGATCTTGCGCGCGTCGACCAGCCGCCGCACCTTGATGCGGAGCTTGTCGTAGTCGTCATGATTCGCGCGCAGCGTGGCGTCGTCGTCGACGCCGGTGGCCATGTAACCCCAGTGTGCAGGAGCGCCCTGGGCCTGCAGCGCCTTTCGCGCCGCCGGCTCGAAGTCCATCACGTTGAGCGCGTCTTCGGGCGCTTCGATGATGTCGCCGACCTTGCGTGTCTGGGCGCGCAGCACGTCGTAGCTCTGCGCCGACGCCGCATCGGACAGTGTCGCCGCCAGGGCGGCGATCACGCCCGGGGCTGCGGAGCCGGCCAGCAAGGGACTGCCCGCCAGGAATTGCAGCAGGCGGYGGCGGGCCCGCACGCGATCGGCGAGAGCAACATGGGTGCGTGAGTTGTTCAAGGGCGCTTCCTCATTCATGGGGCCAGGGATGGTCGGGGACCACGAGAACGTGAGTATCCGAATTTTCTGAAGCCAATGTTCGAAGGGCTTGAACGGCTCTCCGGTCCGCTTCATCGCAAACCGCAGATCGAGTCGCGTTTTCCTTCGTTCGCCGCGCGATGTCCGCGCTCGACACTGCGGCCCACGATGTCCCAGGTTCTCCCGTTGTCCCGCCATGCCGACGTGCATGAGCGAATCGCTGCCGCCACCGCCACCCTCGTCCGGCAGCTCGCCGCCACCGCGGTCGAACGCGACCAGGCCGGCGGCCACGCCGCGGCCGAGCGCGAACACATCCGCGCGAGCGGCCTGCTGACGCTGACGATCCCGCGAGAGCTCGGCGGCCTCGGCGCCGACTGGCCCACCTTCTTCGGCGTGCTGCGCCAGCTCGCGCAGGCCGACAGCGCGCTCGCCCACCTGTTCGGCTTCCACCACCTGCAGCTCGCCGGCGTGCTGCTGTACGGCAGCGCCGACCAGCAGCGCTCGCTGCTGCGCCGCACCGTCGACGAGCAGCTCTTCTGGGGCAATGCGCTGAATCCGCTCGACAAGCGCACGCTCGCCCGCGAGGTCGACGGCGGCTTCGTGATCGACGGCATCAAGAGCTTCGCGTCGGGCTCGGTCGGCTCCGACCAGCTGACGGTCTCCGCCTGGCACGAGCCGACGCAGACGGCGCTGATCGCCGCGGTGCCGACACGACGCGAAGGCGTCAGCGTGCAGGCCGACTGGGACGCCTTCGGCCAGCGCCAGACCGACAGCGGCAACGTCGCGTTCCGCCAGGTGCCGGTCTCGCACGACGAGGTGCTGCAGGCGCCCGGCGTCGTGCCCACCGCGCGCGCCACGCTGCGCTCGCAGGTGGCGCAGCTGATCATGGCGAACCTGTACCTCGGCATCGGCCTCGGCGCGTTCGACGAGGCCCGCCGCTACACCCGCGAATCGAGCAAGCCGTGGTTCGCCGCCGGTGTCGCGCAGGCCATTGACGATCCGTTCATCCAGCACCGCTACGGCGAGCTGTGGCTGCTGCTGCGCCCTGCGATCGCGCTGGCCGATGTGGCAGCGGTGAGGCTCGACCAGGCGCTGCGCCAGGGCCCGGCGCTGACGGCCGCCGAGCGCGGCGAGGTCGCGATCGCGGTGGCCGAGGCCAAGGCCTTGTCGCACCGCGCCGGCCTCGAGGTCAGCTCGCAACTCTTCGAGCTGACCGGCGCGCGCTCCACCTCGCAGCGTTACGGGCTCGACCGCTTCTGGCGCAACGCCCGCGTGCACACGCTGCACGACCCGATCGACTACAAGCTGCGCGACATCGGCCGCTACGTGCTGAACGGGCAGATCCCCGAGCCGACGGCCTACTCATGAGCAACATCCAGAACCTCGACCCCGGCCTGCCGCCGCCTCTCATCCGGCTCGACGGCCTGAGCAAGTCGTTCGCCCTGCCCAACGGCACCCGCTTCGACGCCGTCAAGAACGTCTCGCTGCAGGTCCGCCAGGGCGACATCTTCGGGCTGGTCGGCAAGAGCGGCGCCGGCAAGTCGACGCTGCTGCGGCTGATCAACCTGCTGGAGCGACCCGACCACGGCAGCGTCACGGTCGACGGCCGCGAGCTGACGGCCCTCGGCAAGCGCGTGCTGCGCGACGCGCGCCAGGGCATCGGCATGATCTTCCAGCAGTTCAACCTGCTGCAGAACGCGAGCGTGTTCGACAACGTCGCGTTCCCGCTGCGCATCCACGGCCGCTGGCGCGCGGCCGAGATCGAGCAGCGCGTGCACGAGTGCCTCGCGCTGGTGGGCCTGGACGAGAAGGTCGACGTGCACTCGGCGCAGCTGTCGGGCGGCCAGAAGCAGCGCGTCGCGATCGCCCGCGCGCTGGCCTCGCGGCCGTCGGTGCTGCTGTGCGACGAGCCTACGTCTGCCCTCGACGCCGAGACCACGCAGTCGCTGCTGGCCACGCTGCGCGACATCAATGCCCGCCTCGGCGTCACCATCGTGATCGTCACGCACGAGCTGGCGGTGGTGCACACGCTGTGCCGCCATGTCGCGGTGATCGAGGACGGCGCGGTGGCCGAGCAGTTCGCGCTCGCCGAAGCTGGCGCCGCGCGCAAGACCGCGCTGGGTCGCGCGCTGGCGCGCCTGGTGGCCGCGCCGCCGCAGGAGGCCGCGTATGCCTGAGAACATCGTCGCCATCCTCCCCGAGCTGGGCACCGCGCTCGGCCAGACGCTGCTGATGCTCGCCATCGGCCTGTCGGCCGCGGTGCTGCTGGGCGGGCCGCTCGGCATCTGGCTGTTCCTGCTCGGCCCCGGCCAGTCGCTTGCGAATCGCCCGCTGTTCGCCGTCGTCAGCTGGGCGGTCAACACCGTGCGCTCGTTCCCGTTCATCATCCTGCTGGTTGCGCTGGTGCCGTTCACCCGCGTGATCGCCGGCAGCTCGATCGGGCCGGTGGCCGCCGCGGTGCCGCTGTCGTTCGCGGCGATCCCGTACTTCGCGCGCATGGTCGAGCAGAACCTGCGCGACGTGCCGCGCGGCGTCATCGAGGCCGCGCATGCGATGGGCGCCTCCGAGCTGCAGATCATCTGGCGCGTGCTGATCGTCGAGGCGCGTTCCGGCCTGGTGCTCGCGCTCACGGTGCTCGCGATCAGCTTCCTGTCGTATTCGGCGGTGGCCGGCGTGGTCGGCGGCGGCGGCATCGGCGACCTCGCGATCCGCTACGGCTACTACCGCTTCCAGACCGACGTGATGGTGCTCACCGTCGCGATCCTGATCGTGCTGGTGCAGGCGATCCAGCTGGTGGGCAACACCGTCGCGCGCCGGCTGGACAAGCGCTGATCCGATTCCCGATTTCTTCATCTCTCCCTGGAGTTGTACCCATGTTGTTCGCACGCCGCTCGCTGCTGGCCCTCGCACTCACTGCCGTCGCACTCGGCGCGACCGCCCAGCAGAAGAAGGAGATCGTGTTCGGCGCCACCGCCGGCCCGTACGCCGACCAGATCAAGCTCGGCATCAAGCCGCTGCTCGAGAAGAAGGGCTACACGGTGAAGATCGTCGAGTTCAACGACTACATCCAGCCGAACCACGCGCTGGCCCAGGGCGCGCTCGACGCGAACGCGTTCCAGCACATCGTCTACCTGACGAAGTTCGCGACCGAGAACAAGCTCGCGATCAGCGAGCTGCTGAAGGTGCCGACCGCGCCGATCGCGATCTACAGCCGGAAGCACAAGACGCTGGACGTGAAGGAAGGCGCCGTCGTCGCGCTGCCGAACGACCCGACGAATGCGGCGCGCGCGCTGGTCGTTCTGCAGGAGATCGGCTGGGTCAGGCTGCGCGAAGGCACCGACCCGATCCGCGCGTCGGAGAAGGACGTGGCCGTCAACCTCAAGAAGATCAAGCTGGTGCCGATCGAGGCCGCGCAGCTGCCGCGCTCGCTGGACGACACTGACTACTCGTTCGTCAACGGCAACTTCGCGCTGGCCTCGGGCCTGAAGCTGACCGAGGCGCTCGCGCTCGAGAAGACCGGCCCGACCTACCAGAACGTCGTCGCGGTGCGCACCSCGGACAAGGACGCGCCGTGGGTCAAGGACATCGCCGAGGCCTACCGCTCGAAGGAGTTCCTCGCCATCACCGAAACGAAGTTCGCCGGTTTCGTGAAGACCGACTACCAGCAGGCCCTCGCAAGCAAGTGATCCGCTTCAACGCCTTCCAGATGAACACGGTCGGGCACCAGTCGCCCGGGCTGTGGACGCACCCGCGCGATCGCTCGCACCGCTACACCGATCCGGACCATTGGGTCGAGCTCGCGCAGCTGCTGGAGCGCGGCCGCTTCGACGGCGTGTTCCTGGCCGACGTGCTGGGCGTCTACGACGTGTACCAGGGCGCGGCCGATGCCGCGCTGCGCCATGGCGTGCAGGTGCCGCTGAACGACCCGCTCGCGCTGGTGCCGCTGATGGCGCAGGCGACGCAGCACCTGGGCTTCGGCGTGACCTGCGCGCTGACCTACGAGCACCCCTACCCGTTCGCGCGCCGCATCAGCACGCTCGACCACCTGACGCGCGGGCGCATCGGCTGGAACATCGTCACCGGCTACCTCGACAGCGCCGCGCGCAACCTGGGCCTGCCGCAGCAGCCGGCGCACGACGACCGCTACGACATGGCCGACGAGTACCTGGAGGTCGTCTACAAGCTGTGGGAACACAGCTGGCAGGACGACGCGGTGGTGCGCGACAAGGCGCGCGGCGTCTTCACCGACCCGGCGCGCGTGCGCCCGATCCGCCACCGCGGCGAGCACTACCAGGTGCCGGGCATCCACCTGTGCGAGCCGTCGCCGCAACGCACGCCGGTGCTGTACCAGGCCGGCAGCTCGCCGCGCGGCAAGGCCTTCGCGGCGCGCCATGCGGAGTGCGTGTTCGTCAGCGGGCCGAGCGTCGCGGTGGTGCGCAAGTATGTCGACGGGATCCGCGCTGCGCTGGTGGCGCAAGGCCGCCCGGCGAACGACGTGCTGATCTACGCGCAGGCGTTGATCGTCACCGGCGAGAACGAAGCCGTCGCGAAGGCCAGGCATGCGGAGTACCGCGAGCACATCGACCTCGACGCCTCGCTCGCGCTGCTGTCGGGCTGGACCGGCGTCGACTTCAGCCGCTTCGCGCCCGACGCGACGGTCGAGTACATCGACACCGAGGCCGGCCGCAGCGCGCTCGCGTCGTTCAACCAGGCCGACCCGACGCGCGTCTGGACGGTGCAGGAAGCGGCGCAGTTCATCGGCCTCGGCGGCCGCGGGCCGGTGATCGTCGGCGATGCGGTGCAGGTGGCCGACGAGCTGGAGCGCTGGGTCGAGGCGACCGGCGTCGACGGCTTCAACCTCGCGTATGCGGTGGCGCATGAATCGATGCGCGATGTCGTCGAGCACGTGGTGCCCGAGTTGCAGAAGCGCGGCCGCTACCGCCGCGAGTACGCCGGCGGCACGCTGCGCGAGCAGCTGTTCGGCCGCGGCCCGCGGCTCGGTGCCGACCACATCGCGAAGCGGCTGCGGCTGGATGCCGTGCACGCCGCCGCCTGATCCCTTCATTCCCGAAAGTTGCCGATGAAACGCCGTACCGTCCTGCAAGCCGCCGCTGCTGCCCTGGCCGTCCCTACGCTGGCGCGTGCCGCCGATGCGAAGGAGCTGCGCCTCGACTACGCCTACTACTCGCCGTCCAGCCTGGTGCTGCGCCGCTTCGGCTGGCTCGAGGAAGACTTCAGGCGCGACGGCGTCAACGTCAAATGGGTGCTGAGTGCCGGCAGCAACCGCGCGCTGGAGTACCTGAACAGCAACAGCATCGACATCGGCTCGAGCGCCGGCCTGGCCGCGCTGCTCGCGAAGGCCAACRGCAACCCGATCCGCACGCCGTACATCTTCTCGCGCCCGGAATGGACCGCGCTGGTCGTGCCCAAGGGCTCGCCGATCAAGTCGCTGGCCGACCTGAAGGGGAGGAAGGTCGCGGCCACCAAGGGCACCGACCCGTACCTGTTCCTGCTGCGCGCGCTGCACAGCGTGGGGTTGAAGCGCAGCGACATCGAGCATGTCGCGCTGCAGCATGCCGACGGCCGCACCGCGCTCGAGCAGGGCCGCGTCGACGCCTGGGCCGGGCTGGATCCGCTGATGGCGGCCAGCGAGCTGGATGCAGGATCGACGCTGCTGTACCGCAACGTCGCGTTCAACACCTACGGCTTCCTGAATGTGCGCGAGGACGTGCTCGCGCAGCGCCCGGACGACGTGAAGCGCGTGATCGCGGCCTACGAGCGTGCGCGGCTGTGGATCCTCGCGAACCAGAGCGAGGCCGCGAAGATCCTGTCCGAAGAGGCCAAGGTCAGCCTGCAGGTCGCGCTGCTGCAGATCAAGCTGCGCACGGATCTCAGCAACCCGCAGCCGTCGGCCGAGCATGTGAAGGCCTTGCAGGCGGCCGCGCCGATCCTGCTCGACGAGCAGCTGGTCAAGCCGGGCACCGACCTCGCGCGCACGATCACGGAGCTGGTCGACACCCGCTTCGCGACCGGCGTGATCCAGCGTGCCGCCTGAACTGACGCTGACGGCTGCGCCTGCAGCATCGACGGCACCGCGCCTGCGCAGCAAGCGCCGCTGGCGCGTGCCGGTGGGCATCGTGCTGCCCGCCGTGGTGCTGGGCGCGATCGAGCTGGCGGCCTGGCTCGGCTGGTCCGGCAGCCGCGCGCTGCCGCCACCGAGCGAGGTGCTGCGCACGCTGATCGGCCTGGGCGGCCAGACGCTCGGGCTGCATCTGCTGGCCAGCACCGGCCGCGTCGCCGCGGGCTTCGCGCTCGGCAGCGGGCTCGCGCTCGCGGCCGGCTCGGCGGTCGGGCTGTCGCAGCGCGTCTCGGCCTGGCTCGATCCTTCCGTGCAGGGCCTGCGCGCGATCCCGTCGCTCGCCTGGGTGCCGTTGCTGCTGCTGTGGCTGGGCATCGACGAGACGCCGAAGATCGTGCTGATCGCGATCGGCGCGTTCTTTCCGGTCTACCTGGGCGTGGCCTCGGGCTTCCGCGGCGTCGACCGCAAGCTGGTCGAGGTCGGCCGGCTGTTCGGCTTCTCACGCCTGGCGCTGGTGCGGCGCGTGCTGCTGCCGGCCGCGTTGCCGTCGGTGCTGACCGGGCTGCGCAACGGCCTCGGCCTCGCGTGGATGTTCATGGTGGCCGCCGAGCTGATCGCCGCGAGCAGCGGCCTCGGCTACCTGCTGACCGACGGCCGCGAGACCGGCCGCGCCGACATCGTGCTCGCCGCGATCGCGCTGCTGGCGCTGCTGGGCAAGCTGAGCGACGGCGCGATGCGCGCGCTGGAGCGCCGGCTGCTGGCGTGGCGCGATGCGTTCGAGCCGGGCCCTTGATGTTTCCTGTCGTCCCTGACCTCCAAAGACCATGAGCCTCCATCGCCGTACCCTGCTGTTGTCCGCCCTCCTCGTCGCCGTCGCCGGCCCGGCCGCCGCGCAGGAGACGATCAAGATCGCCGTCACCGCCGGCCCGCATGCGCAGATCGCCGAGGTGGCGAAGAAGGTCGCCGAGCGCGACGGCCTGAAGCTGCAGATCGTCGAGTTCAACGACTACATCCAGCCCAATGCCGCGCTCGATGCCGGCGACGTGCAAGCCAACAGCTACCAGCACCTGCCGTTCCTGCAGTCGCAGATCCAGGCGCGCGGCTACAGGATCAGCGCGGTCGGCTACACGGTGACCTTCCCGATGGGCTTCTATTCGAAGCGCTACAAGTCGCTGGCCGACCTGCCGGCCGGCGCGAAGGTCGGCATCCAGAACGATCCGTCGAACAGCGGGCGCGCGCTCGCGCTGCTGCAGAAGTACGGCGTGATCAAGCTGAAGCCGGCCGCCGGCATCAGCGCGACGGTGCAGGACGTGGTCGAGAACCCGAAGAAGATCCAGATCGTGCAGGTCGAGGCGGCGCAGCTGCCGCGCTCGCTCGACGACCTGGACGCGAGCGCGATCAACACCAACTACGCGGTGCAGGCGAAGCTGGTGCCCACGCGCGATGCGATCGCGATCGAGGACCCGAAGAACCCGTACGCCAACCTGCTGGCGGTGCGCACCGAGGACAAGGACAAGCCCTGGGTCGCGAAGCTGGTGAAGGCCTTCCAGTCGCCGGAGGTGAAGCAGCTGGTCGAGTCGACCTTCAGCGGATCGATGGTGCCGGCCTTCTGAGGGTGGGGCCGGGGGGCTGACTTCGGGGCCGCACAGTGATACTGTGCGGGCGCGTCCGTTGGAGGCCCGCCATGCCAGATACCACCGACACGATAGCCCTCGCTCCCTACGATGCCCGCTGGCCTGCGCTGTTCAAGGCGGAGCAGCAGGCGATCCGCGCCGCGCTCGGGCCGGACATCGAGGTCTGCATCGTGCACATCGGCAGCACCGCGGTGCCGGACCTGCCGGCCAAGCCGATCATCGACATCCTGCTGATCGCCCCGGTGGCGGCGCAGTGGTCGTCGTTCATCGCGCCGCTCGAGGGCCTGGACTACGTGTTCTGGCCCGACAACCCGCGGCGCGACCGCATGTTCTTCGTGAAGGGCATGCCGCCGTACGGCACCGGCCGCACCCACCATGTGCACGTGCGCATGCCGGCCGATGCGCAGGCCGAGTTGCGGTTCCGCGACCAGCTGCGCGCCCACCCCGAGCTGGCGGCGCAGTACCTGGACGTGAAGCGGGCGCTTGCCGCGCGCTACCGCGACGACCGCGAGGCCTACACCGAGGGCAAGTCGCGCTTCATCCGCGAGCTGCTGGCCGCCGCCTGCGTCGACGGCGCATGAAATGGCTGCGCGGGGTACACGCCGGGCGTGAGATCTTCGGGCAGCTGGACGGCGAAGAGATCGTCGTCCATGCCGGCGGCCTGTTCGCCTCCCCTTCCCCCACCGGTGAGCGGCTGCCGCTGGCCGGCCTCGAGTGGCTGACGCCGTGCCGGCCGTCGAAGATGATCGCGCTGTGGAACAACTTCGCCGCGGCGGCCGAGAAGAACGGCTGGTCGCGGCCGGCCGAGCCGCTGTACTTCCTGAAGGCACCGAGCAGCTTCGCCGCGCACGGCCAAACGATTGCGGTACCGAGCCCGGACGTCGGCCGCGTGGCCTACGAGGGCGAACTGGCGATCGTGATCGGCCGCCGCGCGAAGGCGGTGCCGCTCGAGCAGGCCGCGTCGCACATCTTCGGCTACAGCTGCGCCAACGACGTGACCGCGATGGAGCTGATCGCGCGCGACCCGAGCTTTGCGCAGTGGGCGCGCGCGAAGAGCTTCGATGGCTTCGGCGTGTTCGGCCCGGTGATCGAGACCGAGTTCGACCCGGCTGCGGCGACGCTGCGCACGACAGTGGGCGGCCGCGAGCGCCAGAACTACGCGCTGAACGACATGTTCTTCACGCCGGCCGAGCTGGTCTCGCGGCTGTCGCACGACATGACGCTGGAGCCCGGCGACGTGATCCTGTGCGGCACCTCGCTCGGCGTGCTGCCGATGAAGCCCGGCACGGCCGTCGAGGTCACGATAGCCGGCATCGGCACGCTGGCGAACGTCTACGGGGCCGGCTGAATCGGCTGAGCGGGCTGCAGCGCCTTCTTCATGAAGTAGCGCGCATACCCGGGCGGGTAGCCGTCGATCTGGCCGAAGCAGGCGTAGCCCAGCTTCTCGTAGAAGCCGCGCGCCTGGAACTCGAAGGTGTCGAGCCAGGCGCCGACGCAGCCGCGCTCGATGGCTTCCGCTTCGGCGCGCTGCATGATCTGCGTGCCCAGGCCCTGGCCGCGTGCATCGGCCGGCACCACCAGCAACTGGATGAACAGCCACTGGAAGCCGGTGTAGCCCCAGGCGCCGCCGGCGACGTTGCCTTGCGCGTCGTGCACCAGCACCGCGAGCGGCCGGTTGCCGCTGGCGCCGGCCTGCGACAGGTTGTACTCGACGAGCGGCGCGAGGATCGCCTGGCGCAGCGCTTCATCGGCGGTGTCGGTGAGGGTCAATGAGTAGGGCGTCGGCATCGGGGGCTCAGAGCATCTTGCGGTAGATCAGGAAGCCGGAGTTCGTCGCGACCCGGTCGTACAGCGTCCTCGCGGTCGTGTTGGTCTCGTGCGTCATCCAGTAGACGCGGTTGGAGCCGCCCGCCGCGGCGCGCTCGTACACACCTTCGATCAGCGCGCGGCCGACGCCGCGCCCGCGTGCAGCGGCCGTCGTGAACAGGTCCTGCAGGTAGCAGGTCGGCCCGAGCAGCGTCGTGCTGCGGTGGAACAGGTAGTGCGTGAGGCCCAGCAGCTCGCTGCCGCGCGCGGCCACCAGCGCGTGCACCGGCTCGTAGGCATCGAAGAAGCGCGACCAGGTGGCCTGCGTGATCTCGTCGGGCAGCGCGGTCGGGCCCTCGCGGCCGTAGAACGCGTTGTAGCCGTCCCAGAGCGGCTTCCAGGCGGCGAAGTCGTCGCGCGCGACGGGGCGGATCGTGAAGTCGGGTTTCATGGCGGCAGGGTCCGGGTCAGTCGGCGGACGCGGCGCGATGCTTGCGCACCAGCCGCACGAGGGTGTTCCAGGCGCGCGTCGTCAGCGGCGAGCCCAGCCGCTTCTCGAGGAAGGCGTTCGGGCTGCCGGGCGAGGCGCCGAACTTGCGGCTCAGGCTCAGCACCTCGGCGGGCGTCACCGCGATCAGCTCGACATCGCCGCGCGCGGACGCGAGCGGCAGCGTCGGCGGCACCACCTCGGGCGAATGCAGGAAGGAGACGCAGAACTCGTAGACGCTCGCACGGTCGATGCCGGCGAACGGGTCGGTGTCGACCAGCGCTTCGAGGTAGTCGACGGTGCGCACGAAGGCGGGCTCCTTCAGGCCGCATCGCGTGTTCAGCAATGCATATGCGCGGTCGAACACCTCCCGTGCTTGATCGGTCGACGAAGCTGTGTAGACCAGCGTGCCGTTGGTCAGAAACGAGGCGGCGCTGACGGCACCCGCGTCCAGGAAGGCGGCTTCCAGCTGCAGCTTCGTCGGGCAGTTGGTCCGCCCGAGGTTGAGGTTGCGGAAGAAGACGGCGAAGTCCATGCCGTCGTCAAGGCGTGCGGTCGACGTCGACCTCGTCCCAGTAGCCCATCACCGATGAGCGCCGGTAGCCCTCGCCCATCAGCCTGACGCTGACGCGGCCGGTCTCGGTGTGCACCGCCACGTCATGCGGGTTCGAGGTGCCCAGCACCAGGTAGCGGCACGGCGCCTCGGTGTGGTTGAAGATCGCGTGGCCCGCCTTCTGGCCGGCCGGAAAGCACACGTAGTCGCCGGCTGTCATCAGGTAGCGCTTGTCGCCCAGCGTCAGCGTGAGGCTGCCCTCGATCAGGTAGAGGTGCTCTTCCTCGAGCAGGTGGTAGTGCGCCTGGTTGGCCTGGCGGCCCGGCGGCAGCTCTTCCATCGAGACGCTCACCTGCGTGCCGCCACCGAACGAGCTGAGGTGCCGGTAGCGCATGCCGAAGCGCTCGCCGCGCAGGAACTCCTCCATCGGCACGCGGCTGATCGGGAACGGCTCGAAGATGCCGTCGGCGTTGACCGAGGTGGGCTTGTCGGCGGCCRGTGAACTCATCGCCGCACGCCTACTTGACCCGGTCGCCGTAGGTCACCGCGGTGACCTTGCCGGCCTCGAGCCGCAGCGTCGTGATGAACTGCCCGTAGCCGGGGTTGTAGGTCCACTCGTCGATCTTCTCGCACGGCAGCACGACGGCGGTACCGGGCGCGCTGGCGGCGACCGACTGCGGATCGACCGGCTTGCAGAACGAATCGCGGGCGATGGGTTCGCCGCATTTCTGCAGCACGCCGGAGCGCGGTTCGCCGACACCGATGGTGGCGGAACTGCAGCGCAGCGATTGGGCACCGGCCGAAGCGGACAGGCCCAGCAGCACGGCCGCTGCGCACAACGCAAAGGGAAATTTCATGAGGGTTCCTTGTGATTTCTCAGGCGGGCGAGAGCGCGAGTTTGCCTGCGTGCTGCGACAGCGTCTGCGCCAGCAGCCCGGTCACCGCGTACACCGCCTCGATGTTCGGYGCCGGCGTCTGCGTGATCTGCGCGAGCTCGACCACCGAGCCCACCAGCGCCTGCAGCTCCAGCGCGCGGCCGTGCTCCACGTCCTGCAGCATCGAGGTCTTGTGCGCGCCAACCGCCTCGGCGCCGGCGATGCGCTTGTCCAGCGAGATCTTGAACTCCACGCCGAGCTTCTCGCCGATCGCCTGCGCCTCGGTCATCATCCGCGCCGCGAGTTCGCGCGTGGCCGGGAAGCGGCAGATGTCCTGCAGCGTCGCATGCGTCAGCGCGCTGATCGGGTTGAAGCTCAGGTTGCCCCACAGCTTGACCCAGATCTCGCCGCGGATGTCCTTGGACACCGGCGACTTGAAGCCGGCCCGCATCATCGCCTGCGACAGCGCCTCGATGCGCTCGCTGCGCGAGCCGTCCAGCTCGCCCAGCGTGAAGCGGTTGCCCTCGATCACGCGCACCACGCCCGGCTCGACCAGCTCCGAGGCCGGGTAGACGATGCCGCCGATCACGCGCTCGGGCTCGATGTGCGCGCCGATCACGCCGCCGGGGTCGACGCTCTCGAGCGAGCGCCCCTCGTACGGCCCGGCCAGCTTGTGGAAGTACCACCACGGCAGCCCGTTGATCATCGTGACGACCAGCGTGTGCGGGCCGAACAGCTCGCGCAGCTCGGGCAGCACGTCCTTCACCTGGTGTGCCTTCAGCGTCAGCAGCACCACGTCCTGCGGGCCGGCCTCGGCCATGCGCTGCACCGCCCGCAGGTTGCGCGCGACCTGCTCGCGGCCGTCTTCCTCGATCAGCTTGAAGCCGTTCGCGTTGATGGCCGCCAGGTTGCGGTTGCGGGCGATGAAGGTGACCTCTTCGCCCGCCAGCGCCAGCCGGGCCCCCAGGTAGCCGCCGATGGCACCGGCGCCGACGATCGCGAATTTCAAGGGATTTCTCCGACAGCGTGGGTTTCGCGCGAGCGCAACCACCTGCGCCCGCTTTGCGCCGCCGGCCACAGCAGGATCACCAGCGCCAGCGCCGTGATCCCACCCACCAGCGGGTTCGACCAGAAGATCGAGAGTTTGCCCTGAGATGCAAGCATCGACTGCCGGAAGCTCGCCTCGGCCATGTCGCCCAGCACCAGCGCCAGCACCATCGGCGCCAGCGGGTAGCGCAGCTTCTTGAAGACGTAGCCGACGACGCCGAACACCAGCATCATCACCACGTCGAACATCGCGCTGTGCACCGTGTACGCGCCGATCGCGCAGATCACGATGATCACCGGCGCGATCACCGAGAACGGGATGCGCAGGATCGCCGCCCACCACGGCACCGTCGTCAGCACCACGATCAGGCCGACCAGGTTGCCGAGGTACATCGAGGCGATCAGCCCCCAGACGAAATCCTTCTGCTCGACGAACAGCATCGGCCCCGGCTGCAGCCCCCAGATCAGCAGGCCGCCCAGCAGCACGGCCGCGGTCGGCGAGCCGGGGATGCCCAGCGTCAGCATCGGCAGCAGCGCCGAGGTGCCGGCCGCGTGCGCCGCGGTCTCGGGCGCGATCACGCCCTGGATCTGCCCCTTGCCGAAGCTCTGCGGGTCGTCGGACATGCGGCGCGCCATGCCGTAGCTCATGAACGAGGCCGGCGTCGCGCCGCCCGGCGTGATGCCCATCCAGCAGCCGATCGCCGTCGAGCGCAGGAAGGTCTTCCAGTGCCTGAGCAGCTCACCCCAGGTCTGCCACACCACCTTGAAGTTGATCTTCGCGCTCTTGCCCTTGAAGGCCAGGCCCTCCTCCATCGTCAGCAGGATYTCGCCGATRCCGAACAGCCCGATCACCGCGATCAGGAAGTCGAAGCCCTTCAGCAGCTCGGGCACGCCGAAGGTCATGCGCAGCTGGCCGGTCACGCTGTCCATGCCGACGGCGGCGAGCGCGAAGCCGAGCATCATCGACGCGATGGTCTTGGCCGGCGGCTCCTTGCTGGTGCCGACGAAGCTGCAGAACGTGAGCAGCTGCACCGCGAAGAACTCCGGCGGGCCGAACTTCAGCGCGAACTTCGCGAGCAGCGGCGCGAGGAAGGTGATCAGCACCACCGCGAACAGCGCGCCGACGAACGACGAGGTGAAAGCCGCCGTCAGCGCCTGCGCCGCGCGGCCCTGCTGCGCCATCGGGTAGCCGTCGAAGGTGGTGGCCACCGACCACGGCTCGCCGGGGATGTTGAACAGGATCGACGTGATCGCCCCGCCGAACAGCGCTCCCCAGTAGATGCACGACAGCATGATGATGGCCGACGTGGGGTTCATCGAGAACGTGAGCGGCAGCAGGATCGCGACGCCGTTGGCGCCGCCCAGCCCCGGCAGCACGCCGATCAGCACGCCCAGCGTGAGGCCGATCAGCATGAAGCCGAGGTTGGGCAGCGTGAGGGCCACGCCGAAGCCGTGCATCAGGTTGGTGATTTCTTCCATGCGCTTCTCTCCCTGTGGGTTCTTGTGTGCGCGGGCGGAGGAACTTCTACAGCCCTGACTAAAGACCGAACAGACGCTCGATCGGCCCCTTCGGCAGCGGCACCAGGAACCATTTCTCGAACACCGCGAACAGCAGCAGCGGCACGCCGACCGACACCGCCGCGGTGAGCGGCCAGCGGTAGTGCCCGTGGCGGCGCATGAAGTAGCCGATCAGCAGCGTCGATGCGAGGTAGATGCCGAGCCCCCAGATCAGCGCGACGTACACCACCATCGGCAGCAGCACCGCGACCACCATGCGCAGCTGCGCGCGCTCGGCGAACGCCGGGTCGGGCTGCTTGCGGCGGCGGAACTCGCCGAACAGGATGCTGCCCGCCGCCGCGAGCAGCAGCAGCCCGATGTAGAACGGGAAGTAGCCGGCGCGCGGGCCGTCGTCGGCCCAGCCGATGCCCACGCGCAGGCTGTCGACGATCACCACCAGCGCGATCGCGGCCAGTACGCCGGCCATGCCGACCTCCGGCCACCGCTTGCCGACCGTTGCGGAATCAGGTTCGCTCATGCATCACCTCGTTGTGGGACGGGCCTATTGCGCGAGGAAGCCGGCCTGCTTCATCAACTCGCGGTGCATCTGCTCGTTCTTCCCGAGCCAGTCGACGAACTCCGGGCCGCTCATGAAGGTCTGCTTGAACGCACCCTTGTCCATGAAGTCCTTCCACTCCGGCAGCGCGCGCACCTTCTTGAACAGTTCGATGTAGAACGCCACCTGCTCCGGCGTCGCGCCCGGCGGCATGAAGATGCCGCGCAGCATCAGGTAGTCGACCGGCACGCCGGCCGACGCACACGTGGGGATGTCGTTCCAGCTCTGCGTCGGCGTCAGCTTGGCGGTGTACGGCAGCTTGTCCTTGTCCATCACGCACAGCGCGCGCAGCTTGCCGGCGCGCCAGTGCGACTCGGCCTCGATCGGGTTGTTGACCGTCGAGTCGACGTGCTTGCCCACCAGCTGCACCRCGACGTCGCCGCCGCCCTTGTACGGGATGTAGGTGAGCTTCTTGCCGACCGCCTTCTCGAGCATCGCGGTGATGATCTGGTCTTCCTGCTTCGAGCCGGTGCCGCCCATCTTGAAGCTGTTGGCCGGCTGCGCCTTGATCGCGTCGATGTACTCCTTCGCGGTCTTGTACGGCGACTCGGCGTTGACCCACAGCACGAACTCGTCCTGCGCGAGCATCGCCACCGGCGTCAGGTCGCGCCAGTTGAACGGMACGCCGGTGGCGAGCGGCGTCGTGTACAGGTTCGACAGCGTGATGACGATCTTGTGCGCATCGCCCTTCGCGCCCTTCACGTCGAGGAAGCCCTCGGCGCCCGCGCCGCCCGCCTTGTTGACGACGATGATCGGCTGCTTCATCAGGTTGTTCTTCGCGACCACGCCCTGGATGAAGCGGGCCATCTGGTCGGCCCCGCCGCCGGTGCCGGCCGGCACGACGAACTCCACCGGCTTGGCGGGCTCCCAGGCCTGTGCCGCCCCGCCCCCGCCCATCGCACACAGCGCCATCGCGGCCGCCGCCCACWGCTTGAACTGCTGGTACTTCAAGATCGCTCCTTGTGGTTGTCACACTGGGGGAATCGCCCCCCGGGGTCCGTCGGTGTCGTTCTTGTGGGTGCGGCCGCCAACGTCCTCACGGACGCCGACCGCGGGCGACCGGCAGGGTTCGCCCGGGAAGAAAACGGTATCAGCCGAGGCCGAGCTTCTGCGCGAGGCCGATGCGCTGCAGCTTGCCGGTGGCGCCCTTCGGGATCTCGTCCATGAAGAGGATCTTCTTCGGCACCTTGTAGTCGGCGGCCCGCGTCGCGACGAAGGCCTGCAGCTCGCGCTCGGTGGCCGGCTGGCCCTCGCGCAGCACGACGACCGCGGCGACCTCTTCGCCGAGCTTCGGGTGCGGCATGCCGAAGCACACCACCTGCGCGACGGCCGGGTGGTCCATCAGGATCTCGTCGACCTCGCGCGGGCTGACCTTCTCGCCGCCGCGATTGATGATTTCCTTGAGGCGCCCGGTCAGGCTGATGTAGCCGTCGGCGTCCATCGTGCCCTGGTCGCCGGTGCGGAACCAGCCGTTCGTGAAGCCCTCGGCATTGGCCTTCGGGTTGTTCTCGTAGCCGCGCGTCACGTTGGCGCCGCGGATCACGATCTCGCCGATGCCGCCGGCCGGCAGCAGGTTGCCGTCCTCGGCCATGATGGCCACCTCGGGCCCGGCCGCGAGGCCGACCGCGCCCGGCTTGCGCGCCTTCGGCGGCAGCGGGTTCGACGCCATCTGGTGCGTGGCTTCGGTCATGCCGTAGGCCTCGATCAGCGGCGCGCCGAACACCTCCTCGAGCTCGCGGATCACCTGCGGCGGCATCGACGACGACGACGAGCGCAGGAAGCGCAGCGGGTGGCGCTGGATCACGTCGGCGTTCTTGCCGGCGCGCGACAGGATGGCCTGGTGCATGGTCGGCACCGCGGTGTACCAGGTGGGCCTGGCCTCCTCCATCCAGCCGAAGAACTTCAGCGCATTGAAGCCCGGCGTGCAGAACACCTGCGAGCCGGCCGACAGCGGCGCGAGCACGCCGGCGATCAGGCCGTGGATGTGGAACAGCGGCATGATGTTCAGCCCGCGGTCGGCGGGGGTGAACGCGAGCGTGCTGCGGATGTTGGTGGCCGAGGCGCACAGGTTGCGCTGCGACAGCGGCACGATCTTCGGGCGCGAGGTGGTGCCGGAGGTGTGCAGCACCATCGAGACGTCGTCGGGCTCGGCMCAGGTGGCTTGCGCGGCCGATGCGGCGATGGCGCCATCGCGCGGCTCCAGCACGAAGCTGCCGGCGCCGGCGCCTTCGGGCACCACCAGGTCGATCACGCGCACGCCGAGCTTCGCGGCCACGTCGATCGCCGGCGAGGCGCTGCCGCGCTCGACGACCAGCGCCTTCGCGTTCAGGTCGGACAGGTAGAACTCGAACTCGTCGGCGCGGTAGGCCGGGTTCAGCGGCGCGCTGGTCACGCCGCAGGCGCAGGCGACGAAGCAGGTCGCCATCTCGGGGCCGTTGTTCAGCACGATCGCCACGCGGTCGTTGCGGGCGATGCCCAGGCCGTTGAGCCGGGCGAGCGTCTCGGCGATCAGCCGGCGCAGTTCGCGGTAGCGCAGCGGGGGGCGGTCGGGGGCGGAGATGGCGATGTCGTCATCGGCGCCATGGGCAAGCAGATCCTTCAAGCTGTGGGACATCGGTGCCTCGCAAGATGGGAACGAGGCAGCGCGTCGACGACGCACGCCCCCCAACGTGGTGTGTTTCTACTTGTTGTCGGGGGCGAGTGTGCCGCACGAACCCGGCGACTGGCAAGAACGGGGGATCCCCGATCACGCACCGGATCACGCCCAGCGAGCGTGCTCGGGCCGCCAGGCCGCGTTGGCGAGGCTGCCGGAAGCGGCCACTTGCGTGGGCGGCCACAGCAGGTCGTGAAGCAGCGCGATGACCTGCGGCAACGGGGGCGCGCCCAGGCGCGCCTTGCCGAGGAACGCAGCCCACTGCCTGCGCTTGGCGTCGTCGTCCGCGAAGAAGGCCGTCAGCGCGAGCGGGGGCTCGGCGGGCAGCGGGGTCCGGCGCCGGGCGAACGTCGCGCCGATGGCACGTGCGAGCGTGGCGCCGTCCAATGTCGACCGGTGGGCGATGACGGACAGGTCGAAGAAGTCCTTCATGCGGCTGTTGGCGATGCCGAGCGAGACCATCGCGTGGTACTTCTCCGCGATCACGGTATAGACCGGATAGGCCTGCAGCCGGGGCGCGGCCAGGTCGGCCAGCAGCACGGGAAAGGTCACCGACTCGGCGGCCGGCGTGACGGCGTCGCCGAACCCGACGTCGACATGCAGTGCACAGCGTGCGTTGCCGATGCGGGCTTCGAGCCGCACCCGCCAGCCGCCATAGGTCGTGTCTTCGCGGATGGACTCCACGCGGACCGAGTCGGGCGCGAACGTGATGCCATCGCCGAGGTCGATGCCGGCGATGCTGCGGAAGGTGTCCGTCAGGTGGTCCGGGCCGTCGGGGCCGAAACCGAGGAGATCGGCGTCTCGCGTCGGCCGGTGCGGCGTGTCGTACCAGAGCGTGAACAGCAGCGCTCCTTTCAGCAGGAATCGCTCGGCATGCTCCGACACGCTGATGCGGCAGAGCAGGCGCTCCAGCGCGAAGCGGTTCAGCAGCAGGTTGTAGTCTTCGCCGGACTGCTTGGCGAGGTTCAACAGCCGGGCCAGTACCGACGCCGCGCTCGCGTCGCTCATGCCACCAGCGCTTCCAGGTACGGCCGCATCACCGTCTCGACGCGGTTGATGCGCGCGAAATGGGTGACTTCGTCCATGCCGAGCCGGCGCGATCGCCAGGCATCGCGCAGGGCCTCGAGCGCGACGTCCAGCCCGATCTTGTGGCGGAACTTGAAGCAGTCGGTGACCGTTTTCGCGATGCCGTAGACCCGGATCGGCGAACCCTGTTCGACCGCCGTCTCGATGCCGGCCGTGCCGGCATCGCCGCGCAGCCGCACGATGCGCAGCGGCGGGTAGTCAATGGCCGGTGTCTGCGTGCCTTCAGGCAGTGCGATCCAGACCTCGTGCGGAAGCTGCGTGCCGATGCCGTGGAACTGCAGCGCCGACAGCAGGCACACCACCGCCTTCGGCACGCGGTGGCAGACCTCGATCAGCGTCTGGTGCTCGGTGGGTTGCGCATCCGGCAGGCTGTAGAGCCCGCGGGCCGCCCGTTGCAGCTTGCCGGCCTGATGAAGCTTGAGCAGCAGTTGCGGCGACCAGCCCCGGGCGCGAACGTCGGCGGCCTTCAGCAGGCGCTGCCGCCGCGCAAGTTCGAGGATCTGGTCGGCCTGGGTGGATGCCATCGGCGGAGTTTAGTTTCCGCATGACTTGTCGGCAAGTCATGCGTCCAACAAACCCCTGCCGCCTACCTCTCAAGGCTTGTTCGGCTGCGGCGTCAACCGCAGGTACGGCGTCACCGCCGTGTAGCCCTTCGGGAACTTCTTCTTGATGACCTCCGGATCCTGCAGCGACGGCACGATCACGACGTCGTCGCCGTCCTTCCAGTTGCCCGGCGTCGCGACGCTGTGCGAATCGGTCAGCTGCAGCGAGTCGATCACGCGCAGGATCTCGTCGAAGTTGCGGCCGGTGCTCGCCGGGTAGGTGATCGTCAGGCGGATCTTCTTCGCTGGGTCGATCACGAACAGCGAGCGCACGGTGGCGGTGGTGCTGGCGTTCGGGTGGATCAGGTCGTACAGCTCGGCCACCTTGCGGTCGGCGTCGGCCAGGATCGGGAAGTTGACCCGCGTCTTCTGCGTCGTGTTGATGTCCTGGATCCACTTCGTGTGCGAGTCGACCGGGTCGACGCTCAGCGCGATCGCCTTCACGTTGCGCTTCGTGAACTCGTCCTTCAGCTTGGCGGTCAGGCCGAGCTCGGTGGTGCACACCGGCGTGAAATCGGCCGGGTGCGAGAACAGCACGCCCCAGCTGTCGCCCAGCCACTTGTGGAAGCTGATCGGGCCGTCGGAGGATTGCTGTTCGAAGTCGGGGGCGATGTCGCCCAGTCGCAAGCTCATGGTGGTCTCCTGGTGATGGATGAATGACAGGTCGAATGGCCGGTCAGACGGCGAACGAGAACTCGTGCAGGTCGGCGCGCTCCGGCCGGCGCGATTGCTCGACACGGTGGATCAGGAACTCGGTCAGCTTCTTCGCCGCCGGCAACGGGCCGAAGCCCGCCTCGGCATTGATGTGGCCGGCGTCGCCCAGGTTCACGAAGCCGCTGCCCCAGGCCTGGGCGAACGATTCTGCTCTTGGTGCGCTCATCCACGGATCGGTGTCGCTCGCGAGCAGCGTGGCCGGTACGCGCAGGCGCTGGCGCAGCGGCAGGTCGTCGAGCGCGAAGCGGCCCGGGTCGGCCGGCGCCACCAGCAGCGCGCCGCGCACGCCGTGGGCGGTGCGGCCGCAGGTCGACAGCACGTGCTGCGCGAGCGCCAGGCAGCCGAAGC
>NZ_JBFUCB010000003.1:0-45287 GCF_056405435.1 Rhizobacter sp. P1_G5
GCCCTGCAGCGCGCGCTGCAGTTCCAGCGTGCTGTCGAGGTCGAGGTGGTTGGTCGGCTCGTCCAGCAACAGCAGGCAGGCCGGCTGGCCGCGCCACAGCGCGCAGGCGAGCGCGGCCTTCAGGCGCTCGCCCGCACTCAGCGCGCCCATCGGCAGCTCGACGTGCACCGCACCCAGGCGCAGCTGGGCCAGGCGCGTGCGCAACTCGGCGGGCGGCAGCGGGCTGTCGAGATCGCGCAGGTGTTCCAGCAGCGTGCGCTGCGCCGGCAGCGCGGCCGCGGCGTCCTGGTCGAGCACCGCGAACGGCACATGCAGCGTCGCGCTGCCCGCGGCCGGCGGCAGCAGGCCGGCGATCACCCGCAGCAGCGTGCTCTTGCCGCAGCCGTTCGGGCCGGTCAGCGCGATGCGCACCGGGCCGCTGAACGACGCGTCGCTCACCGGCGCTTCACCGTGCGGCAGCTGCAGGTCGTCGAGGCGCAGCACCAGCTTGCCGGGCACGACGCGGCTGGCCGGCAGCGCGACGAACACCGCCGGCTCCTGCGCGACGCGCCGGGCGGCATCGCGCACCGCAGCGTCGAGCGCGTGGCGGGTGCCGGCGTCGCGCTTCACGTCGCGCGCGTTCGTCGCCTCGGCCGTCTCGCGCATGCCGTTGATCGTGATCGCCGACAGGTTCGCGCTGCGGGCGTTGCGGCGCGCCTGCGACTGCTTGCGCTGCCGCGCAGCGTGCTCGCGGCGCAGCCGGGCCAGCGCGGTGTCGCGCTCGTTGCGCGCATGGGCGAGCGCCGCGCCGGCCGCCGCCGCCTGCGCATCGCGCTGCGCGACGTACAGGCCGTAGTCGCCGCCGTAGACCGACAGGCCGCGCGGCCCGAGCTCGACGATGCGGTCGACCGCACGCAGCAGTTGCCGGTCGTGGCTCACCAGCACCACTGGGCGCTGGCACTGGCGCAGCCAGCGCTGCAGCCACGCACGCGCCGGTGCATCGAGGTGGTTGCTCGGCTCGTCGAGCACCAGGCAGTCGGCCTCGGCCGCCATCGCGCCGGCCAGCGCGACGCGCATGCGCTCGCCGCCGCTCAGCACGGCCATCGGCGTGTCGGGCGAGACACCGGGCAGCCCGGCGTCGGCCAGCGCCTGCGCGGTGCGCGCCGGCAGGTCCCACTGGCCGTCCGCGAGCAGCAGGTCGTCGGCCGTCGCAAGGCCCGCCGCGAGGCGCTCGACCGCCGCGAGCGCCGCGGCCAGGCCCATCGCATCGGCCACGCGCCGCGGGTCGTGCGCGAGCAGCGGCGGGGACACGAGGTGCGCGCGGCCGGCGCGTTCGACGCGGCCGCCCGAAGGCGCGAGGCCGCCGGTCAGCAGCTGCACCAGCACGCTCTTGCCGGCACCGTTGCGCCCGACGATGCCGAGCCGCCCGGGCCCGATCGACAGCGACAGCGGGGTCGACCACAGCGCGCGGCCGTCGGGCGTGCGCCATTGCACGTCGCGCAGCTGGAACGCGAAGGAGGAAGCAGGAACGGAAGAAGCAGGAACGGAAGACGGGGCGGGCGGATGCGCCCCGGACGGACGCGGGCCCGTGGAGATCGATGACATGGCTGGCTTTCCAAGGAAGCTTCCGAAGAAGCAGGCACGCCACGCCGCCTCAAGGGGGCGTGGAACGGCGTTCGAAGGAAAGGCTCAGCGGCGCATCGGACGGGCAGGCAGGGCTGGAAAGACGGCGATCCTAGCGACGCTGTCGCGCACCGTCAACGCGCCGTCGTCAACTTGAAGGATGAACGGTCGGCGGCGCACCCTCCAAAGGCGGGATGCCGGGCCCTGTTGCGTTGTAGGACCGCGTACCATCCTCCGCACACCCAGCAAAGCGCATCACCGCAAAGGCGCGACGTGGAGACGACAGCCCCCGGTCCCGGCGACGAGCCCGGCCTCGCGTTCGAGGCCGGCGAACTGGCCGCGCGCAAGGCTGCGAACGCGCGCCGAGTCCACACCGTCCAGATCCCGGCGATCCGCGCCGTCGGCTTCGTGATCGTCTGCCTGATGGTCGTGCTGCAGGCGTGGCGCGAGGGCACGGTGCTCGCGCCGCTGCAGCTCGCGCTGATCGGCATCAACCTGCTGTACGCCGCGCTCGGCTGGATCGCGCTGCGCATCGGCTGGAAGCGCACCGGCCGGCTCGACCTGAGCCTGCTGCTGTTCCACGTCGACGTGCTGGTGTGGATCGCGAACCTGCACTACCTCGAGAAATCCAACCTCTTCTTCGCCTACCTGCTGCTGATGCGGGTGGCCGACCAGGTCGGCTTCGGCTTCCGGCGCGCATTCTGGTTCAACCACGTGGCGGTGGTCGCCTACCTGGTCTACGCACTGTGGCTGTGGACCTGGGAGCCGGCCGCGGTGCAGTGGCTCGAGCGGCTCGCGATCGCCGCGACGATGTACGTGCTCGGCGCCTACCTGTCGGTGACGGGCCTGGTGATCGAGCGGCTGCGCAACCGCATGAGCATCGCGGTGCGCTCGGCGCGCGAGATGGTCGACAGCCTCGAGCAGGYGAGCCGCGCCAAGTCGCAGTTCCTCGCGATGGTGAGCCACGAGATCCGCACGCCGATGAACGGCATCCTCGGCACCACCGAGCTGCTGCTGACGACCGGGCTGCAGCCCGACCAGCACCGCTACGCGAAGACCGCGCACCGCTCGGCGATGGCGCTGCTCGCGCTGATCGACGATGTGCTCGACCTGTCGCGCATCGAGGCCCGCAAGCTCACGCTGCACCCGGTCGCGGTCGACGTGGGCACGCTCGCGGCCGAGACCGTCGAGCTGATGAGCTTCGCCGGCCGCGACAAGCCGGTGACGCTGAGCTGCTCGCTGCCCACCGCGCTGCCGGCCGTCGTCGAGTGCGATCCGGTGCGGGTGCGGCAGGTGCTGGTCAACCTGCTGCACAACGCGATCAAGTTCACCGAGCGCGGCACGGTCGCGCTGGTCGTCACGCTGCTCGCCGACACGCCCGAGGCGGTGCGGCTGCGCTTTCGGGTCGAGGACACCGGCATCGGCATCGCGGCCGACAAGCTCGGGCTGATCTTCGATGCGTTCACGCAGGTCGACGGCAGCAGCACGCGCCGCCACGGCGGCACCGGGCTGGGCCTCGCGATCGTCAAGCAGCTGGTGGAGCTGATGGACGGGCGCCTGGGCGTCACCAGCGAGCCGGGCGTCGGCTCGGCCTTCTGGGTCGAGCTGGACATGAAGAAGTCGACCGCGACGCCGGCACCGGCCGCCACCACGCTGTCGGCGCTGCCTGCCGAAGCGGCCGAGCCGCGCGGCCCGCTGCGCGCGCACGTGCTGCTCGCCGAGGACGATCCGGTCAACCAGATGGTGCTGCACAGCATGCTGGTGAAGCTGGGCTGCGAGGTCGACATCGCGTCCGACGGCGCGGCCGCCTTCCGCGCCGCGCAGGAGTTCCGGCACGACCTGATCTTCATGGACCTGCACATGCCGGTGATGGACGGCCACGACGCGGCGCGCCAGATCCGCGCCTGGGAGCGCGAGCAGGGCGGCTACACGCCGATCGTCGCGCTGACCGCCGACGCGCTCGACGGCGACCGCGAGCGCTGCCTGCAGGCCGGCATGAACGATGTCGTCACGAAGCCGGTCAGCACCGCGATGCTGGCGTCGGTCATCGAGCGCTGGACGGGGCACCCGACGCAGCCCGCGTCGCCCTGGTGAACGGCAGCCGCTGGATCGCCAGCAGCAGGTCGTCGACATAGGTGAACACGACCGGGATCACGAGCAGGCTCAGCACCGTCGACGTGAGCAGCCCGCCGATCACGATCACGGCCATCGGCTGGCGGAAGCTCGCCTCGGCGCCCAGCCCGAGCGCGTTCGGCAGCATGCCCGCGCCCATCGCGATCGTCGTCATCAGGATCGGCCGCGCGCGCTTGTGGCAGGCATCGAGCAGGGCGTCGAGCCGCCCCATGCCGTGCGTGCGGCGCGCCATGATGGCGTACTCCACCAGCAGGATCGAGTTCTTCGTCACGATGCCCATCAGCATCAGCAGCCCGATCACCGACGGCATCGAGAAGCTCAGGTGCGTGACCAGCAGCGCGAACAAGGCCCCGCCGAGCGACAGCGGCAGCGCGCACAGGATGGTGGCCGGCTGCAGGAAGTCGTGGAACAGCAGCACCAGCACCGCGTAGATGCAGAACACGCCGATCGCCATCGCGAGGCCGAAGCTCTCGAACAGCTCGCCCATGCGCTGCAGCTCGCCCTGCTCGACCGGGTGCACGCCGGCCGGCAGGTGCTGCAGCGCCGGCAGCGCCAGCGCCTCGCGCTGCACCTCGCCGAGCGTGCGGCCGGCCAGCTCCACCGTCAGCGTCACGTTGCGTTCGCGGTCGAGCCGGTCGATCTGCGCCGGGCCGCTGCCGATCGCCAGCTCGCCGAGCGATGCGAGCGCGACGCTGCCGCCGCTGCCGGCCACGCGCAGCTGGCCGATCGCGGCCAGGCTGTCGCGCTGCGAGGCCTCGACGCGCACGCGGATCGGCACCTGGCGCTGCGGCAGGTTCAGCTTGGGCAGCGCCGTCGAGTAGTCGCCGTAGGTGCCGATGCGCAGGACATCCGCGGCGGCCCCGGCGGTCACGCCCAGCGCCGCGGCACGCGCTGCATCGGGCGTCAGCTGCACCTCGGGCCGTTGCAGCGCGGCGCTGGATGTCACGTTGCCGATGCCGTGCAGCGTGCGCAGCTGGCTCTCCAGCGCCGCGGCGGCCTGGTCGAGCGCCGCCGCATCGTTGCCGGCCAGCGTCAGCTGCAGGCTTTCGCCGTTGCCGCCGCCGCCCACCGCGCTGCGCACGCCCGGCAGGCCGCGCAACACGCCGCGCAGCTCGGCCTCGATCGCCGACTGCTTGCTCGCGCGCTCGCCGCGCGGTACCAGGTCGACCGTCAGCGTCGCGCTGTTGCTGCTGGTGCTCGCGCTCGACGAGGTGCCGGGGTGGTCCTCGCCGGCGGTGATGCCGACGGCGCTGAACACCTGCTTCACGCCGGGCACCGCGCGCATCCGGCGCGAGGCCTCGCTCGCCACCGCGTCCATCTCCGCCAGCGTGCTGCCGGGCGGCAGCGTCAGCGTGACGCGGGTCTGCGCGTTGTCCTGCGCGGGCAGGAATCCCGACGGCAGCAGCGGGATCAGCGCGAGCGACAGCGCGAAGAACGCGAGCGCCGCCAGCACGGTCGTCTTGCGCCGGCGCAATGCGCTGCGCGCCCAGCCGAGGTAGCGCGTCATCAGCGCGCTGTCGGCGGCCTCGTGCGGCGCCGGCGCGCCGCGCGCCTTCATCAGGTAGGCGGCCATCATCGGCGTCAGCAGGCGCGCCACCAGCAGCGAGCACAGCACCGCGACCGAGGCGGTGACGCCGAACTGCCGGAAGATCTTGCCGACGACGCCCGACATGAAGGCCGTCGGCAGGAACACCGCGACCAGCGTGAAGGTGGTCGCGACCACCGCGAGGCCGATCTCGTCGGCCGCCTCCATCGCCGCCTGGTACGGCGTCTTGCCGGCCGCCAGGTGGCGCGCGATGTTCTCGATCTCGACGATCGCGTCGTCGACCAGGATGCCGATCACGAGCGACAGCGACAGCAGCGTGATCGTGTTCAGCGAGAAGTCAGCCAGGACCATGAAACCGAAGGTCGGCAGGATCGACAGCGGCAGCGCCGCCGCCGAGATCAGCGTGGCCCGCGTGTCGCGCAGGAACCACCACACCACCAGCATCGCGAGCACCGCGCCTTCGAGCAGCAGGTGCATCGAGCCGCGGTAGTTGTCCTCGATCGGCGCGACGGTGTTGCTGGCCTCGGCCAGCGCGACCGACGGGTTGGCCTGCCCGAAGGCGGCGACCGCGCGGCGCACGGCGCCGGCGACCGTCACGTCGGAGTAGCCCTTCGAGCGCGACACCTGCAGCGCGACCACCGGCGCGCCGTCGCGCCGCGCGAGCGACGTGCGCTCGGCCGGCCCGTCGACGATGCGGGCGACCTGGTCGAGCCGCACGCTGCGGCCGTCGCCGAGGGCGATGCTCATCGCCGCGAGCTCCTGCGCCGAGCCGACCGCGGCCAGCGTGCGCGCCGACTGCCGCTGGCCGGCGATGTCGCCCTGGCCGCCGGAGCTGTCGGTCTGCGCCGCCTTCAGCTGCGACGAGACGGTGGCCGGGCTGATGCCCAGGCCGGCCATCAGCGCCGGGTCGAGCTCGATGCGCACCTCGCGGTCGATGCCGCCGATGCGCTGCACCGCGGCCACGCCCTTCACCGACAGCAGGGCCTTCGTCAGCTCGTTGTCGACGAACCAGGACAGGTCCTGTTCGTCCATCGACGCGGAGGCGGCGGTGAAGGTCAGCAGCGACGAACTCGCCGCGGTGCTCTTCGACACGGTGGGTGCCGACATGCTGGCCGGCAGGTCGGCGCGCGCGCTGTCGACCGCGTTGCGCACCTCGCTGAGCGCGACCTCGGCGTCCTTCTCGATCTCGAAGCTGACGGTGATCGCGACCGTGCCGTCGGTGATGGTGGTCGTGATGTGGTCGAGCCGCGTCAGCGACGCGAGCTTGTCCTCGATCTTGCGGGCGACCTCGGTCTCCAGCTGCGCGGGCGCGGCGCCCTCCAGCGAGGCCGACACCATGATGGTCGGCAGGTCCATGTCGGGAAAGTCCTGGATCTGCAGCTTGTGGAAGCCGATCAGCCCGAGCACGGTGAGCAGCACGAAGACGAGGACGGCCGGCACCGGGTTGCGGATCGACCAGGAGGAAATGTTCACGGGCGGGCGCCTTGCGGGTTCGGGTTGTCGTTCAGGGTCAGCTTGACGGCGGGGGCGGCCTGCGCGACCTGCACCGGCGTGCCTTCGGAGAGGAAGGCGCCGCCGCTCGCGACGACGCGGGCGTCGTCCTTCAGGCCGGTCAGCACCTCGACGCGGTCGCCGATGCGCCGGCCGATCGACACGGTGCGGCGCGTGACGGTGCCGTCGTCCTTCAGCAGGAACACGTCGTTGCGGCCGTCGCGCGGCACCAGCGCGGTCTGCGGCAGCGTCAGCGCCGGCGTCACCGGTCCGTCGATGCTGCCGTTGGCGAACAGGCCGGGCTGCACCGCGCTGTCGGCCGGCAGGCTGACGTAGACGAGCGCGCGGCCGGTGCTGGTGCTGAAGGTCGGCGCGACCAGGCGCACGCGGCCTTCGATCACCTGGCCGCTCGCGAGCGTCAGGTGCGCCACCTGCCCGGCCTGCACCTGGGCGAGCTGGCGGGCGGCCAGCTCGGCGCGCCATTCGACCTTGCCCTGGCGCACCAGCCGGAACAGCTCGGTGCCGGCCGGCACCACGTTGCCCAGCACCGCGCTGCGCGAGGACACGATGCCGTCATCGACCGCGAGGATGCGCGTCTGCGACAGCTGGATGCGGGTGGCGAGCAGGTCGGCCTCGGCCGACGCGAGCGCCGCCCGGTTGGTGGCCTCGGCGATGCGGTAGTCGTCGACCTGCTGGCCCGACAGCGCGCCGCTGCCGTCGACCGCGCCGGCGCGCTGCAGGTTCATCTGCGCCTGCGCGAGGCCGGCGCGGGCCTGCGCGACGGCGGCCTGCTGCTTCTGCAGCTGGGCCTGCAGCGCGTCGTCGGCCAGGCGCGCGAGCAGCTGGCCGCGGCGCACGCGGCTGCCCACGTCGGCGAGCAGCTCGGTGATGCGCAACGAGCCGGTCTCGGCACCGATCACGGCCTCCTGCCAGGCGCTCAGCGTGCCRCTGGCCTGCAGCGTCTGCGGCCAGGCGGTGCGGGTCGGCGTGGTCAGCGCGACGCTCAGCGCGGCGGCCGGCGTGGCGGCCTGTGCCGGGGCGGCCGAGGCGGTGCCGCCCCACACCTGCCAGGCGCCGCCGCCGATGGCGATCAGCAGGGCCGCGGCGATCGCGGTGGTCTTCAGGCTTGGTTTCATGGTCGGGCTCCGGGGGTTGAAGGGGCGGTGGCTTGCAGGGTGTCGACGGTCCAGCCGCCGCCCAGCGCCTTGTAGAGCGCGACCCAGTCGCGCACCTGGTCGCGTTGCAGCGTCAGCAGCGTCGTCTCGGCCGAGATCGCGGCGCGGCGCGCTTCCTCCAGCGTCATCAGGCTGCTGCGGCCGGCGCGCCAGTCGGCCTGCACCGAGGTGAAGTAGCGCCGGTAGCGCTCGGCCGCGGTGCGGGCATCGCGGCTGCGGCGGGCCGCGCCTTCGAGGTTGACGAGGGCGGTCTCGACCTCCTTCACCGCGCTGCGCACCGCGCTGCGGTAGCCGGCGAGCGCGGCGTCGTACGCGGCCTGCGCCGAGTCGACCGCCGAGCGCGCCTGCCCGCCGTCGAGCAGCGGGATCGACAGGCTGGGGCCGAACGACGCGCTGCGGGTCGATCCGGCGAGGCTGGAGGACGACACGCTGATCGTGCCGCCCAGCGTGAAGCTCGGGTAGCGGCCGGCCTCGGCCTGGCCGATCTCGGCGCTGGCGGCGGCGAGCGCTCGCTCGCTGGCGACCAGGTCGGGCCGCTGGCGCAGCAGGTCGGCCGGCACGCCGTCGACGCTGAAGGCATCGGGGATCGGCACGGCCGGCGGCGTCGCGTCGATCAGCGTGCGCAGCGCCGGTTCGTCGGCACCGGTCAGCGCGACGAGCGACTTGACCAGGCCTTCGCACTCGGTCTGCTGCGCGATCAGCGTGGCGTTGGCGCTGGCGGYGCTGGCCTCGGCCAGGTCGCCGTCGGAGGCGGCGCTGAAGCCGGCGCGCACCTTGACCTGCGTGAGGCGCACGGTCTCCAGCTGCGAGCGGACCTCGCTCTCGTCCTGCCGGGCCAGCAGCCGGCAGGCGCGGTACTGCACGTACGTGTCGGCCACTTCGGCGGCGAGCGAGACGCGGGCCTCGTGCCAGTCGGCGCCGCGCGCATCGACGCGGGCCTGCGCGGCTTCGCGGCCGCGCCGCAGCTTGCCGAACAGGTCGATCTCCCACGAGGCGTCGAGGCCGCCGCTGCGTGTCGTCGTGTCGCTCGTGACACCGTCGGTGCGCTGGTGTGACCGGCTCGCCGAAGCGCTGCCCGTGAGCGACGGCGCTGCCGACGCACGGGCGCTGCCGAGCGCGGCCCGCGCGGCGGCGATGTTGGCCGCGGCGGTCGCGAGCGACGGGCTGTCGGCCTCGGCCATCTGCACCAGGCGCGCGACCGTCGGGTCGTCGAAGGCCGACCACCAGCTGGCGAGCTGCACGCTGCTGCCGTGGTGCGGCAGCGCGGCCTGCCACGTGCTGCCGGTGGCGACCGCGGGGGCCTGGTAGTCGGGGCCGACGACTGCGCAGCCGCTCAGCAGCAGCGCCAGCGAGACGCCGAGCGCAACGGGTTTGACGAGGAATCTGGACATGCCTTCATCGTAGGAAAGCGCTCTGTCGGGCGGTGTTCGGCTGCGTCAAGTTGGGTAAAAGCGGGCGGGCGAAGGGTGTCGGCGGCTGTCGCCGCGCCATACTTCGCCGATGATTTCCGTGCTGCTGGTCGATGACGATGCCGAACTCACGTCGATGCTGGGCCAGTACCTGCAGCGCGAGGGTTTCGATGCGCACGCGGTGCACGACGGCGAGGCGGGGGTGGCCGAAGCGCTGTCGGGGCGCTACGCGATCGCGGTGTTCGACGTGATGATGCCGAAGCTGAGCGGCATGGAAGCGCTGCGCCGCATCCGTGCGACGAGCCGGCTGCCGGTGCTGATGCTCACCGCGCGCGGCGACAACATCGACCGCATCGTCGGCCTCGACATGGGCGCCGACGACTACATGCCCAAGCCGTGCATGCCGGGCGAGCTGGTGGCGCGGCTGCGCGCGATCCTGCGGCGCGTCACGCCCGCCGGCGACGAGGGCGCGTCACCGTCGCGGCGCCTGCAGGCCGGTGCGCTGGAGCTGATGCCCGGCAGCCGCAGCGCGCTGTGGCGCGGCGTGCCGCTGGAGCTCACCGGCACCGAGTTCAGCCTGCTGGAGGTGCTGGCGCGGCAGGCGGGGCAGCTCGTCAGCAAGCAGGACATCTCGAAGCGCGCGTTCGGCCGGCCGCTCGAGCGCTTCGACCGGCGCATCGACGTGCACATCAGCAGCATCCGGCAGAAGCTCGGCACGCGCGCGGACGGGCAATCGTGGATCCAGGGCGTGCGCGGCATGGGCTACCAGCTGCTGGTGGACTGATGGCGACCTTCTGGAAGCTGTTCGTCAGCCTGTGGGCGATCTGCATGATGGCCTTCGGGGCCTCGGTGGCGGTGCTGCATTTCACCGGGCACCGGCCACCACCGGACGACGGACTGTTCCCGCTGCTGCCGATCGCGCTGGGGGCGCTGATCAGCCTGATCTTCAGTGCCGGGGTCGCCAGCGTGCTGTCGCGTTCGCTGGGCCATCTGCGCTGGGGCCTGCAGCGCGCGGCGCAGGAGCGCTTCGAGACGCGGGTGCGCCCGCTGATGGACCCGCGCAGCAACGAGTTCGTCGCGGTCGCGCAGGAGTTCGACCGCATGGCCGAGCGGCTGCAGCTGATGCAGGCGACGCGGCGCACGCTGCTGCACGACCTGTCGCACGAGCTGCGCTCGCCGCTGGCGCGCATGCAGGCGGCGATCGGCCTGAGCCGGCAGGATGCCGAGGGCGCGCGGCTGCTGCACGAGCGCATCGAGCGCGAGGTGCAGCGGCTGGACCTGCTGGTCGAGGAGCTGCTGACGCTGCACCGGCTCGAATCGGCCGACGATCCGGCCGGCGAGCGGCTGGCCACCGCGCGGGTCGATCTCGTCGAGCTGCTGGTGGCGATCACCGACGACGCGGGCTTCGAGGCGCGGGCCGCGGAAGGCCGCAGCGTCGAGCTGCGCAGCGGCGGCGGTGCCTTCGTCGCGAACGTCAATGGCGACCTGGTCTACCGCGCGTTCGAGAACGTGATCCGCAACGCGGTCAAGTACACGGCGCCGGGCACGCGGGTGGAGGTGGAGGTGCGGCTGCCCGCGCATGGCAAGACGCTCGAGGTGCTGGTGTCCGACCGCGGGCCCGGCGTGCCGGAAGACAAGCTGCAGGCGATGTTCGAGCCCTTCGTGCGCCTCGAAGGCAGCGAGTCGGTGCGTGGCACCGGGCTCGGGCTGGCGCTCGCGCGCCGCGCGATCGTCTCGCACGGCGGACGGATCGACGCGAGGCGGCGTGACGGCGGCGGGCTGACCGTGTGCATCCAGCTGCCGGCGGACGGGCCGCAGGCCTGAATCGGGACCGGGCCCGGTTCACTGAAACCTGCGCACTGAAACCCGCTGTTACCCGGCGCGCGATGCGCGCCATCGCGAATCTCGCCTACGCTTGGCCCTCATTTTTGAAAACGGTTTCAAACCAGAAGGGAGCGTGATGGTGTCGAACAGGAATTCCGTGTCGTCGTTGCGTGCGGGCCTCGCCGCCGCGCTGCTGTCGGTGCTCGCGGCCGGCCCCGCGCTGGCCGACGTGCCGGCGCTGTCGGTCAGCGGCAACCAGCTGCAGGTGGGCGGCACGCCGGGCAGCCTGTCGGGCGTCAGCTACTACTGGAGCAACAACGGCTGGCCGGGCGCGAAGTACTACAACGCGAGCACCGTGGGCTGGCTCAAGTCGGACTGGAAGGCGAAGGTGGTGCGCGCCGCGATGGGTGTCGAGGACGCCGGGGGCTACCTGCAGGACCCGGCCTCGAACAAGGCGCGGCTGAAGGCGGTGGTCGATGCGGCGATCGCCAACGACCTGTACGTGATCATCGACTGGCACTCGCACTACGCCTGGCAGTACCAGGCGCAGGCGATCGAGTTCTTCCAGGAGATGGCGCGCACCTACGGCAAGAACAACCACGTCATCTACGAGATCTACAACGAGCCGAAGAACGACGCGAGCTGGAGCGGCAACGTGAAGCCGTATGCGCAGGCGGTGATCGGTGCGATCCGCGCGATCGACCCCGACAACCTGATCATCGTCGGCTCGCCGAACTGGTCGCAGGATGCCGACGTGGCGTCGCGCGACCCGATCACCGGCTACTCGAACATCGCCTACACGCTGCACTTCTACGCCGGCACGCACGGCCAGTGGCTGCGCGACAAGGCGACCACCGCGATGAACAACGGCCTCGCGCTGTTCGTCACCGAATGGGGCTCGGTGAATGCCGACGGCAACGGCGGTGTGGCCACCGCCGAGACCAATGCCTGGGTCGATTTCATGAAGGCGCGCAAGCTGAGCAATGCGAACTGGGCACTCGACGACGCACCCGAAGGCTCGGCCGCGCTGGTGGGCGGCGCGAGCGCCACCGGCGGCTGGCCCGAAGCGTCGCTGACCGCGTCGGGCAAGCTCGCGCGCAGCATCGTGCAGGGCTGGCCGGCGCCTGCGCCGACGACCTGCAGCAACACCGTGCTGCCGGCGACGCTGCAGGCGGAAAGCTTCTGCCAGATGTCGGGCGTGCAGGTCGAGGCCACCGCCGATGCGGGCGGCGGCAGCAACCTGGGCTACATCGACGCGGGCGACTGGATGACCTATGCGGTCGACGTGCCGGCCGACGGCAACTACCGCGTCTCGTACCGCGTGGCGAGTGCCGGCAGCGGCGCGAGCCTGCAGCTGGAGCAGGGCGGCGGCACGCCGGTGTTCGGCACGGTCAACATCGCCAGCACCGGCGGCTGGCAGAACTGGACGACGGTGTCGCACGTGGTCGCGCTGAAGGCCGGCAAGCAGGTGCTGGGCGTGTCGACCAAGACCGGCGGCTTCAACCTGAACTGGCTGCAGGTCGAGCGCGCCGACAGCGGCGGGACGGCGATCGCCACCGTGAAGGCGAGCACGTTCTCGCAGATGAGCGGCGTGCAGACCGAGGCCACCACCGACAGCGGCGGCGGGCAGTCGGTGGGCTACATCGATGCGGGCGACTGGCTGTCGTATGCCGGCACGCCGATCACGATCCCGAGCACCGGCACCTACACGATCGCGTTCCGCGTCGCGAGCCTGGACGGCGGCGGCTGGTTCTCGTTCGAGGAGGCGGGCGGCACGCCGGTGTATGCGACGGTGTCGGTACCGAGTACCGGCGGCTGGCAGAACTGGACCACGGTGAAGGCCACGCTGACGCTGACCGCGGGCACGCACAAGTTCGGTTTCAAGGCGCAGACGGGGGGCTGGAACCTCAACTGGTTCAGCGTGACACYGGGCGTGCAGTGAGCATGACCCGGTTGCGGCCGGGTTGCGGGAACCACCCGCTGCGCTGGGTTCAGGCGTCCGGGGGCCTGAAACGATCCGCATGGGCCGCGGACATCAAGGTCCGCAGCGTCGGCCACTTGCGTGTCCAGAACGGGCCGGCCGGGATCAGGCTCGGGTCGATCGCATCGGCCACGTGCCGCCCCCAGCGGGCCGCGACCTTGCGGCCGGCGTCGCTGAGCGCGAGGCATTCGATTTCCGACACGAGAGTCTGCAGGGGGCTGCGGCCGGCGGCGGTGTCGGCGGGTGATGCCAGCACCGCCTCCGATTGCAGAAACTTCCGCGCGACCTCGATCGCCAGCGACAACTGCAGCGCGCCTTTCTCGTTCTTCTTGTCCGGCAGCTCATGCAGGTTGGCCGCGCGGCTGCAGAGCAGGTCGAGCGGATGCATCACCAGGAAGCCGTGCTGGCCGAACTCGATGTGCATCGCGCGCTGCAAGACCTTCTTCGCGTCGAGGCCGATCACCTTGAAGATGACGTCGACGTTGACGAATTCCTCGGCCGAGATCCACCACATGCCATGGTGTTTCGGCTGCCCTGCGCCGCGTCACCACCCCTTGCCCGGCTTGGCCGGCAGGCGCTCGGTGACCTTGGCCGCCTTCACCCGTTCGCGTGAGAACAGGAAGAGGCTTTCCGGATCGCGTTCGCCGCGTTCGACGGCGCGCTCGAACTCCGCCTTCCTGGCGGTGATCGATGCCGCGCCGGTGTACGTCTTGCGCCGGCGGGTCTTGCCCGGCTCCGACGTGATGTGCGCCAGGATCCGGTCCTTGACGCCCGGGTCGCCCTGCAGCAACAGCAGCGACTCTTCCATCGTGATGCCGGCCGCATCGAGGGCCGCACCCAGGCGCACCCAGTACTCGATCTGCTCCGCCAGAGAACGGTGCACCGCCTCGCCGGCTGCAGCCGCAAGTTCATAGACGCCGTCGGACACGCGGATCGATTTGGCCATGGGGCCATCTTATGTGGCGTTTTGCGACATGACAAGGAGTCGTCAGCACCCTCCGAACGCCTGCGCCACCCGCACCAGCTTGTCCGGATTGCGCTGCACATGGATGCGCACGATGCGCTCGCCGTCGGTCTCGTACGACTGCGCCGATTCCAGCGCGCCGTGGAAGAAGCGCAGCAACCCCCACTCGCCGTTGATCAGCGCGAGCTCGATGCGCTGCTCGTCCTCCGGCCGCAGGCTCGCCGCGAAGAGCAGCTGCGCGATGCGCTGGCCGCCCAGCATCGGCCGCCCGAAGCTCGGCACCTTGCCGCCGCCGTCGCCGATCAGTTCCGCGTCGTCGGYCAGCATCGCCTTCAGCGCCGAGAAATCGCCGCCGGTCAGCGCCTGCGCGAAACGCCCCAGCAGGCGCCGGTGCGTGTCGGGCGACACCTCGAAGCGCGGCCGCTCCTCGCGCAGCTGCTCGCGGGCGCGGTGCACCAGCTGCCGGCACGCCGCCTCGCTCTTGCCGATCGTGCGGGCCAGCTCGTCGTAGTCGGCATCGAACACCTCGCGCAGCAGGAAGGCCGCGCGCGCCTCGGGCGCGAGCCGCTCCAGCATCAGCAGGAAGGCGACCGACAGGTCGTCGGCGCGCTCCAGCATCTGCTCCGGCGAATCCTGCGCATCGGTCAGCACCGGTTCGGGCAGCCACAGGCCGGCATAGTGCTCGCGCTGGACCTTCGCGGCGCGCAGCCGGTTGATCGACAGCCGGGTCGTCACGGTGATCAGCCAACCGGTCGGGTCGTCGCGCGCCACATAGTCGGCCTCGTGCCAGCGCAACCAGGCGTCCTGCACCACCTCCTCGGCCTCGGCCAGCGAGCCGAGCATGCGGTAGGCGATGCCCCGCAACCGGGGGCGCAGGCCGTTGAAGGTGAGCGAGGCGGTGTCCATCGATGGCAGATGCTCGAGTCACCCATTCTGTGACAAGCCGGCAGGGCGTGGTCACGGCGCGAGCCGCACCACGCTCGCGATGCCCTGGCGGGCCATCTTGGCGTAGGGGCACAGCCGCTCGGTCTGGCGCACCAGCGCCTCGGCCAGCGGCCGGTCGACGCCGGGCAGGGCGATCGCCACCTCGGCGCTCAGCGTGTGCAGCCCGTCGACCGGGTCGCGGCCGAAGGCCACCGAGACCGCCACCTCGGCGCCGTCGAGCGCGATCCCGTGGCGCGCCGCCAGCAGGTTCAGCGCGCCGTGGAAGCAGGCCGCATAGCCGGCCGCGAAGAGCTGCTCCGGGTTGGTGCCGCCGCCCGGCCCACCCAGCTCGGCGGGCAGCCGCAGCGCGAGTTGCAGCGCGCCGTCGTCCGAGCGCACGATGCCGGAGGCGCGGCCGTGCTGCGCCTCGCCGCCGCTCACGCGCACCGTGGTCTCGTACAGCGGCTCGAACGCGGGCCCGTGGTATTTGTCCAGCAGCGAGACTGGCGGCGGGCGCAGGCGGGTCATTGCGCGGCGAACCACGCCTCGAAGTTCACCGTGCCGAGGCGCGCGCCGTCGCCCGGCACCAGCGTGCCGTCGTCGATCTCGGCGCCGAAGTAGCGCGCATGCGCGTCGTCGACCACCGTGCGGGCGTCGTCCTTGGCGGCGAGGAGGCGCCGCACCAGCTCGGCCAGCCGGATGCGCTCGGGCCCGGCGATCTCGACCGTCGTGCGCAGCGGCTTGCCGAGCGCCACGTCGTGCATCGCATCGGCCACGTCGTCCGACGAGATCGGCTGCACGAACGCCGGCGACAGCCGCACCGTCTTGCCGTCGGCCTCGGTGCCCGATTGCGCGATGCCGCCGAGGAACTCGAAGAACTGCGTCGAGTGCACCAGCGTGTACGGCAGCGGCGAGGCCTTGATCAGCGCCTCCTGGGCCGCCTTGGCGCGGAAATAGCCGCTCGCCTGCAGCCGCTCGGTGCCGACCACCGACAGCGCGACGATGTGCCCGACGTCGGCGGCGGCTGCTGCGGCCAGCAGGTTGCGCGTCGAGGTCTGGAAGAAGTTCATCACCGCGTCGTCGGCGAACGACGGCGAGTTCGACACGTCGACCACCACCTTCGCACCCGCCAGCGCGGCGGCCAGGCCTTCGCCGGTGAGCGTGTTGACGCCGGAATTGGGCGAGGCGGCGAGCACCTCGTGGCCGCTGCGGGCCAGGCGTTGCACGAGCTTGCTGCCGATCAGGCCGGAGCCGCCGATCACGACGATCTTCATGGTGGGCTTTCAGGAGTTGCGGAGGGTGGAACGGATGCTAGGGAGCGCGTCCCGCCCGCGGAAGCCCTGCGGCAGGGACCACGCTGTTGCCTGCCGCGCACCAATCTTTTTTGGGGCGGCCTGTCACAAACCCGGGGGCTCGCGTGTTCTACAGGTCATGGACGCCTCAACCTCACTCGCTTCCCCTGCCGCGGCCGACACGCTGGCGGCCAGTTTCGCGGCCAGCTATGCCRGCGTGGTCGCCTTCATCGCCGTCGTCGACGAGGGCAGCTTCGCGAAGGCCGGCGAGCGGCTCGGCATCGGCCGCTCGGCGGTGAGCCGCAGCGTGCAGAAGCTGGAAGCCCAGCTCGACGCGCGGCTCTTCCACCGCACCACGCGCAGCACCGCGCTGACACGCGAGGGCGAGCTGTTCCATGCGAACTGCCGCGTCGGCGTCGAGCACATCGTGCAGGCGCTCGACGACATGCGCGAGCTGCGCCAGGGGCCGCCGCGCGGGCCGCTGCGCATCGCGTCGGCGCCCGGCTTCGGCCGCAAGGTGGTGGCGCCGCTGCTGCGCGGCTTCCAGGCGCGCTACCCGGAGATCGAGCTCGACCTGCGGCTCGACGACCGCCCGGCCGATTTCACGACCGACGGCATCGACGTGGCCTTCCGCGACGGCCGCATGGACGACAGCCAGGTGATCGCCAGGCAGCTGGTGCCGATGCAGGTGCTGGTGGTGGCGTCGCCCGCCTACGCGCGCCGGCACGGCCTGCCGCGCAGCGTCGACCAGCTGGCCGCGCACCACTGCATCAACGTGCGGCTGGCCTCCGGGCGGGTGCGCGATTGGGAGTTCAAGGTCGACGGCCAGCCGCGCAAGCTGGTGCCGCCGTCACGCCACACCTTCAACGATGTCGAGCTGGCGCTGCAGGCGGCACTCGACGGCCAGGGCCTGGCGCAGGTGGCCGCCTACCAGGCCTGCGAGCTGCTGCGCAGCGGCGAGCTGGTGTCCTGCCTGGGCGGCCAGGCGCCGGACGACCGCGGCCACTGGCTGTGCTGGCTGAGCCGGCGCCAGCTGCCGGCGCGCATCCGGGTGTTCATCGACCACATGACCACCGAGACGCGCGCGCTCGACCTCGAGTGCCCGCCGTTCGGGGCGGTGCCGGGGGTCAGCTGAGCCTGGCCTTGTCGAGGCCGAACGCGGTGTCCGACGAACCCGGCACGGTGCGGAACGCGACGTTGATGCGGTTCCACGCGTTGATGTTCATCACCGCGTAGGTCAGGTCGGTCAGTTCCTTCTCGGACAGCTGGCCGCGCACGCGCTCGTACACGTCGTCGGGCACGCCGTGCGGCGCCAGCGTGGTCAGCGCCTCGGTCCAGGCCAGCGCGGCGCGTTCGCGCGGCTCGAACAGCGTCGATTCGCGCCAGATCGCGAGGTGGTGCAGGCGCAGCGGGCGCTCGCCGTGGATCGTCGCCTGCTTGATGTGCATGTCGAGGCAGAAGCCGCAGCCGTTGATCTGCGAGGCGCGGATCGAGACCAGGTCGTGGATCTTCTCCTCGATCGTGCTGTCCTTCACCAGCCCGCCGAACTCGACGAACTTCTTGAAGAGTTCGGGCGCCTGGTGGACGTAGTTGATGCGTTGGGTCATCACATGCTCCTTGAGCCCCAGTGCGGCTGGGGTGCCCGGTTTCTGCTGAGTGCGGAATGGGGCAAATCGTAGGAGCGGGGTCCGCGCCGCGGAAGGCATGCGGCGGGGACCACGGTGTTGACCGCGGGGCACCAATCAGGGCGAAGGCTTCTGCGTCAGCGCCCGCACCTGCGCGGCCACGTCGGTGAGCTGGATCTTCAGCGCATCGAGCTCGCCGTCGACCGCCTCCGAGAAGGTCTCGAGCAGCGCGCCGAAGGCCTGCACGTCGGCGTTGTCGCCCCAGCCGTTGGCCTGGGCCAGGCCCTGGAACTTCTTCGCGATGCGTTCGGCCGTGATGCCCGATCTGGTGTGGGTGGCGTTCATGGGTGGTTTCCCTGGGTGAGTGGTTCGGATCGCCATCGTGCCACCCCTGGCGCACGGCTGCGGCGCGTTGCAAGGTGGTGCTTTATGAAACCGCTTGCAAAACCGCTAGGATCCGGCGATGGGCACCGTCAGAGTGCCCGGCAGCCGCGCCGATCGCCACACACATCACGTTGGAGGACACCATGAGAACACTGCGACCTTTGCTTGCGCTGCTGCTGGGCCTGATGGGCCTGCTCAGCGCGCCGTTCGCGTTCGCGCAGAACTGGCAGCTCGTCTGGCAGGACGAATTCCACGGCAGCATCAGCCCCGACTGGGTCTTCGAGACCGGCACCGGCTCGGGCGGCTGGGGCAACAACGAACAGCAGTACTACCGGCGCGAGAACGCGACGGTCGAGAACGACGCGCTGGTCATCACCGCGAAGCGCGAGGATTTCGGCGGCATGCGCTACACCTCGGCGCGCATGAAGACGCAGGGCAGGAAGAGCTTCAAGTTCGGCCGCATCGAGGCGCGCATTGCGCTGCCGGGCAAGCAGGGCACCTGGCCGGCGTTCTGGATGCTGGGCAGCAACATCAGCACGGTCGGCTGGCCTGCGTCGGGCGAAATCGACATCATGGAGCAGATCAACACCGGCGCCGACGTCTACGGCACCGTGCACTGGCAGGCCGCCAACGGCAGCTACGCGTCGTACGGCGGGCACGTGGCCACCAGCATCAACAGCTACCACGTGTATGCCGTCGAGTGGGACACGAACACCATCAAGTGGTTCGTCGACGGCGCGCAGTACCACGTGATCGACATCAGCAACAACGCCGGCGGCACCGATGAGTTCCAGCGCGATTTCTTCCTGCTGCTGAACATGGCGGTGGGCGGCAACTGGCCCGGCTTCAACATCGACGAAGGGGCGCTGCCGGCGCGCATGCTGGTCGACTACGTGCGCGTCTACCAACCGGGCACCGCGACCACGACGCAGGCGGCCTGGACCAGCCAGAACATCAACGGCAACGTGATCCGCCACCAGGCGAGCCGCGGCCGCATCGACCCGGCCGGCAGCGTCTCGCCGATCGCCGACGGCAACTGGACGATGGTGCCGGGCCTGGCCGGCGGCGGCGTCTCGTTCCAGTCGGTGAACTATCCGAACAGCTACTTGCGCCATCGCAACGGCGAGGTCTGGCTCGATGCCAACGACAACTCGACGCTGTTCCGCCAGGACGCCACCTTCAACCAG
This sequence comes from Rhizobacter sp. P1_G5, assembly GCF_056405435.1. NCBI lineage: Bacteria > Pseudomonadati > Pseudomonadota > Betaproteobacteria > Burkholderiales > Sphaerotilaceae > Rhizobacter > Rhizobacter sp. P1_G5. The sequence continues at coordinate 19,538 of NZ_JBFUCB010000003.1, forward strand.
CGCGCGGGCCTGGCCAATGCCGGCGCGACCTCGTTCGAATCGTGGAACTTCCCCGGCCGCTACCTGCGCCACCGCAACTCGCTGCTGTACGTCGAGAGCATCGCGAGCGACGGTGACCGCAACGACGCCACCTTCGCGCGCACGCCGCTGCTGCAGGGCTCGGCGATCACGCTGGAGGCCGAGAACTACGCGGTGATGCAGGGCATGACGGCCGAAGCCTGCACCGAAGGCGGCCAGAACCTCGGCTACATCGACGCCAACGACTGGGTGGTGTGGGACGTGAACGTGCCCAGCGCCGGTACCTGGACGGTGCAGTACCGCGTCGCGAGCCAGAGCGGCGGCGGCGTGCTGCAGCTCGAGCGCGCCGGCGGCACGCAGGTGTACGGCAGCCTCGGCGTGCCGTCGACCGGCGGCTGGCAAAACTGGACCACGGTCTCGCACCAGGTGCAGCTGAGCGCCGGGCAGCAGCAGATCGCGGTGAAGGCGCTGCAGGGCGGGTGGAACCTGAACTGGATCAGGCTGAGCCGTTGATCCGGGTCCGTCAGGTGCGCCACACCCGGGGCACCTGCGCAGGCAACGCCCACGCGATCTCTCGCCAGCGCTTCCACACGCCCGTCAGCAGCTCCATCGCCGGCTCGACGCGGTGCGCCAGCACCCGCACCACGACCACCTCGTCATGCGGCGACGTCGCGCCGGCAGTGGCGCGCAGCGCGTGTGCCTCGAGCTGCTCGCGCGCCGCATCGATCAACACCTCCCGCCGCGCGCCCGCCAATGCGGAGCCACCAGCGAACCACATCGTCGCGAGCACGCTGTGCCCCGCGAAGCCCACCGGCGAATCGAGCAGCAGCCGGTCCTCGCCATCGACCGTGCCACGTTCCAGCCACACGCCCGGCAGCTCGATCTGCTGCGTGTAGCGGCCTGCATCGAACAGCTCGCCGCTGGCCGGCAGCCCGAGCGCCAGCACGTCCCAGCCGATCATCTCGGCACCGGGTTCCAGCTCGAAGCGCATGCGGTTCTCGGCCAGCGTGCGCCGGTAGCACAGCGTCTCCAGCGGCAGCCATTCGAGGCGCGCACCCTCGGCCACGCGCGCCGTCAGGCTCTGCACGGCCGTTTCGCCGAGGCTGCGGTAGAAGCGCGTCGCGCCCGGCGTCGTGATCAGGGCATGGGCGCCGGCGTCGAGCGTGGCTTCTATCGCCAGCACATCCCCGCCGACGATGCCGCCAGGCGGGTGCACCAGCACGTTGTGGCAGATCCCGGGGCCTTCGGGATGGAGGCTTTGCAGGACGCGCAACGGCCCGCTGTGTCGGTCGTGGACGACGCAGCGGCCGGCGTCGTGGCGGTAGTGGAGTTGCAGGCGACCGTTCCAGGCCATGGGCTCGGGGTGTTGATGCGGGGCGCGTGCAGTGTAGGGGCGGCCGCCGCATCCTCGGTCGGCACCGGCCGCCGCGTCTCCAGCAGCCAGATGCCGGGCGTGGTGTCGGCGAACGGGATCGCGACCGGCCCGAGGGCCGCCAGGCGGCGTTTGATCGACGGCAGCATGCGAGCCTCCTTCAGTGCGTCCGTGCGCCGGTGCGCGTGAACGGGGGCTCGGCCGGCTCGTCCACCGCCGGCTCGTCGAAGTAGCGGGCCGCCATCGCCTGCGCCATCTGCGATGGCGTCAGCAGCTGCAGGTGGGCCGGCGGCGCGGTGCTGCGGCTGATCAGGTCGAGCAGCAGGTCGAGTGCGATCGCGGTGGTCGACAACGCGAGCCACAGCAGCACCTGCTCGAGCCAGTCCTGCCCGATCACCAGCGCGACCGGCACCGAGACCCACAGGCTCAGGCAGTAGAAGCAGGCGAGCGACGAGCCCTCGCCGGCCCAGCGCCGCAAGGTCTCCAGCACGCGGCGCGGGCCGGCTTGCACGTGCAGCAGGTGGGTGAGGCGCCAGACGGCCAGCGCGCCAAGGACGGACAGGTACCACTTCATGGGCGTCTCCTGAGGATGGGATGGGGTGGAGGAATCCATGGACCGCATTCCATCGGCCCCGCCTTCCCATTGACACGCCCGTGTGCGGCCCGATCGCCCCGGGCGCGAGACGATCACGAGACGATGGGGCGCCGGACACAAAAAACCCCTGGGAGGACGGGCCTCGCAGGGGTTGAGGGGGAGCGCGGTGTGATCAGGCGCGGCGCGGTTTGTCCTCTCCCTTGGGGATGATGTCCCCGTCACCGCAGGGGTCGGGTTGGCGGCCCTTCGGCGGCTCGTAGCGCGCGTTGAACACCGGGAACTCGGGGATCGCCGCCGGCAGCAGGCCCTTGAACGGTTGGCCCTTGTGGTACTCGACGATGAAGTCGACCCAGTCGGTGACCTTCACGAAATCGATGATGTGCGGCTGCACGCGCGGCAGCGTCGGGTCGGGGTTCACGTCGAGGTAGTACGGCGAGCGCCAGTCCCACAGGCCGAGCAGCAGCGGGTCGGGCAGGAAGATGTTCATCGCGAGGTTCTTCGCCGAGAAGTCCCACAGCGCGCCGGGGGCCGTCCACGGCGCGTCGACGGCGCCGTAGCGCTTGATGTCCTTCAGCGCATCGCGCAGCCCGGCCGCCGCCTGCTGCACCTTGAACGGCGCGAAGTCGGTGGCCAGCAGCTCGGTGGCCAGGCTGTCGATGTCGGTCAGCTCGTCCGGCGTCTCCAGGTCCATGTTGGCGTTGGTGTCGAACTGCTGGGCGCGGCGGATCGCGGCGCGGATCTTCTGCACGATCGCCGGGCGTTGCGCAGGCGTCGAGGTGCGCAGCGCGGCGAGCAGCGCATCGGCCAGGTCGTCGATGCGCTCGACGATCGCCTGCAGACGGCCGAGCTGCACGACGCAGCCGACGGTCGGGTGGTTGCCCTTCGCGGCGAGGATGTCCTTGTTGCCGTCGGCGAACCACTGCGCGAGCTGCTGCGCGGTGGCGCTGCCGGCCGCCGCCAGTTTCTGGAACACCGCCGGGTAGGCCGCGCCGGCGGTGAAGAAGTTGTAGTTCTCGTAGCCGGTCGCGTAGTCGGCGTACGGCGCCACCGTGTGCAGCACCTCGACCGACATGTTGAAGCAGTTGTTGAAATGGATCGCGGCCAGCTTCGGGACGCCGGCGTCCTGGGCCTGCTTCAGCGCGTCGCCGAGGCCCCAGGTGGAGAGCGGCATCTGGCTGACCGGCAGCACCGGCGAGCCCTGCGGCAGCACCGGTGACCCCTGGGGCAGCACCGGCGAGCCTTGCGGCAGCACCGGGGTGCCGCCCGATTCGCTGAGGTGCCACTCGAAGGCGCCGCCGGCGGTGATGTTGTGGGCCGTCAGCTTGCTGCGATCGATCTCGGGCAGGAACCCGGCTCCATGGCCTTCGAGCGCGAGCACCAGTGCGGCGGCGGGATGGGCCTGGTGCGCCTGGCGCAACAGGCCGGCCAGCGTGTTCGGCGAGGTCATGTCCTGCTTCCAGCGCGAGGTGACGACCACGTCGGCCGGCTGCAGCGCCGCGATCTCCACGAGGTAGGAATCGTCGTCGGCCAGGTCGATCAGCGCGGTGACGTGCACGCCGCTGGCAGCGATCTTCGGCAGGGCCCGCATCAACGGGTGCTGCGACAGGTCGCGCGAGGTTCCGTCGGGGAACCCGCTCAGCACGGGATCGCCGCCGAACGGCGCGAGGACGACCAGCGCGACGCCGTCGGTCGCGGACGAGGTGTTCGGATCGGAAGCAAGGAGGCGGGGCAGGGGCATGACGGTTCCTCGATGAGGCAATGGGTGCGAAATCGCGTCGATACACTAACCGTCGCGCGCTCGCATGCCCAGGCATGGCGGACCGCGCAAATCCGTCGCGGTCCGGACGATCGCGAGACGATGCACCGGATCCATGGCGAACCATCCCCCTAACTTGCAGGGCGGCCCAGGTGCCGCAGCGCTGCCGCTGCCGGCCGGCACGGTGGAAACCCTGCTGGGGCAGGCGCTGGCCGCCCACAAGACGGGCACGCTCGACGACTGGCTGCGGCGTCGGCCCCGGGCCACCCGCTGGTTCGTCAGGCGCTTCCTGCAGCCGGTGCTCGGGACCGCCGGCGATGCGTTGCCGCGCGACCGTGCGCTGGTCGAGGCGACCGCGCTGTGGCTGCGCTGGGTCGTCTCGCAGCTGCGCCCCGACCAGGCGTCCGTGCTCTCCGGCATCGATGCCGCGGCATGGGTGGATCGCACGAGCTGGCGGCCGATGCTGGCCTTGATGTGCCACTACGGTTTCGAGCCGGTGCCCGATTTCCGGCAGCGCTACCGCCGCCATCCCGACGAGGCGGCCAGCGAGAACCTCTGCGGGCTGTGGGCGATCGGCCCGAGCACCTTCTACCGCTATCTCGAGAAGGGCAAGCGCCTCGCGGCCGAGGCGCTGCTGGAGCGCCCCGCGGCCGGCGAGCGGCGCATCGCGATGCGGCAAATGGTGCTGCGCGAGCTGCTGCCTCGCCTGGAGCTCGCGTCACCGGCGGAACTGGTCGATTGGCACCGGCGGCAATCGACGCTGGCGCTCGCGCAACAGGACACGTTGTCGGCGCTGTGGCACCTGCAGCAGGCGAGCGCGCCGGCCGCCTTCATCGAGCTGCTGCAGCGCGCGCGGGTCGACGTGGCCGACGATGCGGAAACCGATGCGCTGATCGCGCTCGTGGCCGCCGGTGCGTCGGACCCCCGGCAACGCTTCGACCTGCTGCTGGCACAGGCGGCGTTGTGGCGCATCCGCGATGCCGGCGATCGCGAGCGCCAGGCCTATGAGCAGGCGCTGCGGCTGGCCAACGGGTGCGGCGACGCCCTGATGCTGGGCATCGTCTACGGCGCACTCGGCAAGTTCTATGAACCGCGCGACGCCGACCGTGCCTTCGCGTGCTACGAGGACAGTGCGGAGTTCCTGCGCCGCGCGGGCCTGGAGGACGGCCGCCCGCCGGGTGCGGCGGTCGCCGAGGAGTACCTGGCGACGCTGGTCAAGCTCGCCTGGCTCTACGTGCTGCGCAACGACCCGCGCTCGCGCGCCGTGCTGGACCGGGCGGAGCCGTTGCGCCGCGACCCGTCGCTGTCGCCCGCCACGGTCGGCATGCTGGAGCAGACCTGGGGCGAGTACTGGCGCCGGGCCGGCGACCTGCGCCGGGCGCTCGAGCACAAGCACCGCGCGCTGAACATCTTCGAGCGCGAGGGCGACCGGCTGTCGGTGCTGAAGACCTACGCCAACCTCAGCCTGATCTACGGCGACGCGAAGGATTTCGACAGCGCGATCGCCTATTCGCAGCGCATCCTCGGGATGGCCGGCAGCGTTCCGATCGAACCGGAAACGCTGACCAGCACGCACCTGAACCTCGGTGCGACCTACTTCTGGCAGGGCCGCTACGGCGAGGCGATCGCCGAGTACCGGCAGGCCCTCGCGATGGGGGAGCAGGCCGGCCTGAGCCTGCACGTGCGCCGCGCGCACTACAACCTGGCCGAGGCGCACTACAAGCGCTACCAGCTCGACGCACAGCCCGATGACGAAAGCCAGGGCGATGCGCACGCGGCCGCGGCGCTGAAGGTCTCGCCGGGCGACAGCGATCCGGCCCACCTTGAGGCCACGCGCAACCTGAAGACCGAGATCCTCGGCCCGCGCGACGGCGCGCCCTACGACCGCCTGCTGCCGGAGGAATTCGCGGCCCACTTCGACGAGATGGCGCAGATCCAGCGCCACCGGGCAGTGCTGGCCGTGCCGATGGGGGCCGAGGCCCATGTGCGCGCGCGCCTGGCCATCGCGAACGCCTACCTCGCGATGTCGTCGAAGGAGCGCGAGGCGGCGCTGCAGCTGATCCAGAAGCACGGCCTGGGCGACGGCTTCGCGGCCGAGTTCGAGCAGCTGCGCAGCACCTTCAACCGCGAGCTGACGCGCGAGCAGCAACTGGCCACGCAGTGGGAGCGCGAGGCTGGCGAGCTGCTGCAGGAGCAGCGGCGCATCGCGGTGCTGGAGCACCTGTTCCGCGCCGGGTCGATCCAGAAGAGCATCTACGCGCAGGTGTGCGGCGTCGGCCTCGCGACGGCGTCGAAGCACCTCGCGACGCTGGCCGAGCGCGGCCTGCTGGAGCAGACCGGCAAGGGGCCGAGCACGCGCTACGTGCTGCCGGGCTGAAGTGTGTCGTGGACGACACAGACGCGCGGCCGTCATGTCTTGATCAAGGATTCGGCATGCAAGCCGCCGGCCCCCTCGGTAATCTGGTGCGCGATGAATGTGTCCGCCCCCGCCCACCCTTCCGTGCCCGAGACCTGGACGACCGATGGCCTGCCGCCGCGGCGGCAGTTCGACGCGTGGCGCGAGGTGATCGTCGATGCGCACCTGAGCTGGGACATCCCGAAGATCGCCTGCGACCGCTTCCCCGCCTTCATGCGCCAGCACCGGCTGGGCGGCGTGCGGCTGACCGACTGCACGTCCGCGGCGACGGTGAGCGGTACGCGCGGGCGGCGGCAGATCGCCCGCGACGACAGTGCCTGGCTGACCGTCGTGATGGTCGCGCAGGGCACCGAAACGCTGCGCTTCGGCGGCGACCGCGAGCTGCAGCTGGGCGCCGGCATGTTCACGCTCTGGGACAGCACGCAGCCGATGGCCTTCCAGACCAGCGACGACCTGCGCCAGATGTCGATGCTGGTGCCCGAGGCCGAGCTGCTGCGCCGCCTGCCGCGGGTGCGCGACCTGGTCGGGCGGCCGATGGACGGCCGGCAGGGCGCGGGCGCCTTGTTCGTCGAGCATTTCCAGCTGCTGATGCGGCGCTTCGGCGAGCTTCCCGCCGCCGGGCGGCAGGTAGCGCTGGGCGGCGCGCTCGACCTGCTGGGCCTGTGCCTGGGCGAGCAGCCGGCGCCGGGCCTGCGGCAGCTGGTGCGCGAGCAGCTGCTGCGCCACATCGAACAGCACCTGGCCGAGCCCTCGCTCGGCGTGGCGATGCTGGCGCGCCGCTTCCGCATGAGCGAGCGCAACGTGCACAAGCTGTTCGAAGGCACCGGCGAGACGGTGAGCGGCTGCATCCGCGACCGCCGCCTCGCGATGTGCCGGCGTGACCTGGAGGCGCCGGCGATGGCGGCGCGCCCGATCGCCGAGATCGCCCGCCACTGGGGCTTCGCGGACCCCAGCCACTTCAGCAAGGTGTTCCGGGCCGCCTACGGCGTGTCGGCGCGCGAGTTGCGTGCGAAGGCCGGGCGCTGACCGTCGCGCACCACCACCGTCCCTGCCAGCTTGTCGTGCCAGCCCTGCTTGCGTGCGTCGAAGGCGATCCAGAGGAAGCCGAGGAACAGCGGGAGGCTCGAGAGGTAGTAGCCCAGGTAGCGGCCGACGGACTGGCCCAGCGTCGGCGGCAGTCCGGTCTTCGCGTCGACGATCCGCATCTTCATCGCCATCTTGCCCGGCGTCGCCTGCCACTTCATCCAGCAGCCGATGTAGAGCACCGCCGGGAAGACCCAGGTCAGGAAGAACTCGAGCGGGTCGCCGGTGCTCGGGAAGGTCTTGGCGGGGACGTGCTTCAGGGCCCCGTAGTCGGACCCGTAGAAGAACCGGACCAGCGGGATGAAGAAGGCCAGGAAGAGCAGCGTGTCGGCGAAGCTGGCGATCGATCGCCGCCAGAATCCTGCGTACGCCACCTGCGTCGGGTTCGCATCGAGGTCGGCGACGGGAGCCTTCGGCGGGGCGTAGGGATTGGTGCTCATGCAGGACTCTGCGGGTGGGCGATCCCCGGATTGGCATCCGGGCTACGGGTGTGCACCGGCTTCGTACCAGCGCTTCAACACGGCTCGCTCATCATCGCTGATCTGCGTCGCATTGTTCAACGGCATCAGCTTCAGCACCACCGCCTGCTGGTAGACCTGCTGCGCATGCGCGGCGATGCCCTGCGGCGAATCGAGCCGCACGCCCTTGCTCGCGAGCTGCTCGTTGTGGCACATCACGCAGCGCGTGCCGACCACCTGCTGCACCTGCGCGAACGTGACGGGCTGCGAGGCCTGCGCAGCCGGCTTCGATGCCGGCGCGAGCCACACCGCCACCCCGGCCAGCAGCGCCGTGCCCGCCACCGCGAACTCCCACGGCACCCGCCTGCCCTGCGCCAGCGCCTTGTGCCGCACCACGAAGGCATGGCGGATCAGCGCCCCGGCCCCCATCACCAGCACCAGCACCGCCCAGTTGTGCGGCGCGCCGTAGAGAAAGCCGTAGTGGTTGCTGAGCATCGCGGYCAGCACCGGCAGTGTGAAGTAGGTGTTGTGCACGCTGCGCTGCTTGGCACGCTGGCCGTGCACCGSATCGACCGGCTSGCCGGCGCGCATCTGCGCGATCACGGTGCGCTGGCCGGGGATGATCCAGAAGAACACGTTGGCACTCATCGCCGTCGCCATCATCGCGCCGACCAGCAGGAAGGCCGCCCGGCCGGCGAACAGCTGGCAGGCGAGCCAGGCACCGACCACGACCACCACCGCGACCACCGCGCCGACGATGCGGTCGYCGTGGATACCGCGGCCGAACGCGCGGCAGATGCCGTCGTAGACGAGCCAGAACACCGCGAGGAAGGCCAGCGCCGCCGCGATCGCGCCGGCCGGCGACCACGCATGCACCCGCGCGTCGATCAGGAAGGTGCTGGCCTGCCACAGGTACAGCACCGTGAACAGCGCGAAGCCGGTCAGCCAGGTGGAGTAGCTCTCCCAGTAGAACCAGTGCAGGTGCGCCGGCAGCGACTTCGGCGCCACCATGTACTTCTGCGGGTTGTAGAAGCCGCCGCCGTGCACCGCCCACAGCTCGCCGTCGACGCCCTTGTCCTTCAGCTCGGGGGCCTCGGGCTTCAGCAGGCTGTTGTCGAGGAAGACGAAGTAGAACGACGAGCCGATCCACGCGATCGCGACGACGACATGCGCCCAGCGCAGCAGCAGGTTGACCCAGTCCAGCACATAGGCTTCCATGCGCGTCAGCTGCCGCGGTAGGTGGAATAGGCCCAGGGGCTCGCGAGCAGCGGCACGTGGTAGTGGGCGCCGGTGTCGGCCAGGCCGAAGTCGATCGGCACGCTGTCGAGGAAGGGGGGCTCGGGCAGCACGACGCCGCGCGCGCGGAAGTAGTCGGCCAGCTCGAACACCAGGCGGTAGCGGCCGGGCATGAAATCGGCGCCCTCCAGCAGCGGCCCGCCGGCGCGGCCGTCGGCATCGAGCTGCACGCTGCGCAGCAGGTGCGGCGTGGCGCCATCCACGCGATACAGGCGCACTGCCATCCCGGCGGCGGGGCTTCCGTTCATCGTGTCGAGCACGTGCGTCGTCAGTTTTCCCATGGTGGGAAAGTGTATACACTTTGCCTTCGAGAGCCAACCGAGCCGCCCGCTCCATGCCCCGCGCCGCCAGCCCCAAGTCGACCCCGCTGAAGCAGATCCGCCCGGCCCGGCGGCGTGCCGGCGCGGCTGATGGCGGCAGCGCGCAGCACATCGGGACCACGCAGCGCATCGTCGACGCCATCACCACCGCGATCGTCGAACGCCGGCTGATGCCCGGCACCAAGCTCGCCGAGCAGAAGATCGCCGATCTCTTCAAGGTCTCGCGCACGCTGGTGCGCCAGGCGCTGAACCAGTTGAGCCGCGACAAGCTGATCACGCTCGAGCCGGCGCGCGGCGCGCGCGTCGCGATGCCGAGCGTCGACGAGGCGCGCCAGGTGTTCGAGGTGCGCCACATGATCGAGGCGGCGCTGGTGCGCCGCGCCGCCGGCGCGCTCGATGCGGCGCAGCTGGCCGCGTTGCGTGCCCACCTGGCCGCCGAGCGCGAGGCCGTGCTGCGCACCGACGTCACCGGCCGCACGCGGCTGCTGGCCGATTTCCACGTCGTGCTCGCGCGCATGCTCGGCAACGAGGTGCTGGCCGAGATGCTGGCCGACCTGGTGTCGCGCTCGTCGCTGATCTCGCTGATGTACCAGTCGGCGCATTCGGCCGAGCATTCCTTCGAGGAGCACGTGGCCATCGTCGACGCGCTGGAGCGGCGCGATGCGCGCGCCGCGGTGCGGCTGATGCAGGCCCACCTGCGCAGCGTCGAGCGCAACCTGCGGCTCGATCCGCGTGTTCCGCCCCTGCCCGATCTCGCCGGCGCGACGCCGGCCCACGCCACCGCCTGAACGCCATGCCACCAACCACCTACCCCCGCGACCTCGTCGGCTACGGCGAGCACCCTCCGCACGCCGAATGGCCGGGCGGCGCCCGCATCGCGGTGCAGTTCGTGCTGAACTACGAAGAGGGCGGCGAGAACAGCGTGCTGCACGGCGACGCCGGCAGCGAGCAGTTCCTGTCGGAGATGTTCAACCCGGCCGCCTACCCGGCGCGCCACCTGTCGATAGAGTCGATCTACGAGTACGGCTCGCGCGTCGGCGTGTGGCGGCTGCTGCGCGAGTTCGAGCGCCGCGCGCTGCCGCTCACGGTGTTCGGCGTCTCGATGGCGCTCGAGCGCCACCCCGAGCTGACGCAGGCCTTCGTCGAGCTCGACCACGAGATCGCCTGCCACGGCTGGCGCTGGATCCACTACCAGCAGATGGACGAAGCCACCGAGCGCCAGCACATGGACATCGGCATGGACATCATCCACAAGCTGACCGGCGATCGCGCGTTCGGCTGGTACACCGGCCGCGACAGCCCGAACACCCGCCGGCTGGTGGCCGACTACGGTGGCTTCGAGTACGACAGCGACCACTACGGCGACGACCTGCCGTTCTGGCTGCAGGTGCGCAAGACCGACGGCAGCCTCGCGCCGCACCTGGTGGTGCCGTACACGCTCGACACCAACGACATGCGCTTCTCGCTGCCGCAGGGCTTCGCGACCGGCGACGATTTCTTCACCTACCTGCGCGACAGCTTCGACGTGCTGTACGCCGAGGGTGACGAATCGCCGCGCATGCTGAGCGTCGGCATGCACTGCCGGCTGCTCGGGCGGCCGGGGCGCTTTCGCGCGCTGCAGCGCTTCCTCGACCACGTGGAGGCGCACGACCGGGTGTGGGTGTGCCGCCGCGTCGACATCGCGCGCCACTGGAAGAGCGTGCATCCGTTCAACCCTGACAACGCCTGGGTGTGGAAATGAGCGTCAGCCTGCAGCAACTGAACGAAGCGACGCTGGAGGGCTTCGTCGCGCTGCTCGATGGCACCTACGAGCATTCGCCATGGATCGCCGAGCGCGCGTTCGCCGCGGCGCCGTTCGCGAGCCTCGCGCAGCTGCGCCAGGCGCTGGTGCAGGTGGTGCGCGATGCGCCGCGCGACGAGCAGCTTGCGCTGGTGCGCGCCCATCCCGAACTCGCTGGCAAGGCGCGCGTGGCATTGACGAGCGAGTCGGCCAGCGAGCAGTCGGTGTCCGGGCTCACGCAGTGCTCCGAGGCGGAGTACGCGCGGCTGCAGGCGCTGAACGCCGCGTACCGTGAGCGCTTCGGCTGGCCGTTCATCCTCGCGGTGCGTGGTCCGCGCGGCAGCGGGCTCACGCGCGCGCAGATCATCGAGACCTTCGCGCGCCGCGTCGACGGCCCGGCCGATGTCGAGCTGGCCGAATGCCTGCGCCAGATCCACCGCATCGCCGAGCTGCGCCTGGACGACAAGTTCGGCAGCGAGCCGACGCTGGGCAACCAGGTGTGGGACTGCGCCGAGCTGCTCGCGCAGCACAGCGACCCCGGCTACGCCGAGCAGGGCCAGCTCACCGTCACCTACCTGACCGATGCGCACCGTGCCTGCCAGCGGCAACTGGTGCGCTGGATGCAGGAGTGCGGCTTCGACGAGGTGTCGGTCGATGCGGTCGGCAACGTGGTCGGCCTCTATCACGGGGCGGACCGCGCCGCGCCGCGCCTGCTCACCGGCTCGCACTTCGACACCGTGCGCAACGGCGGCAAGTACGACGGCCGGCTCGGCATCTTGGTGCCGATGGTCTGCGTGCGCGAGCTGCAGCGCGCCGGCCGGCGCCTGCGGCACGGCATCGAGGTGGTCGGCTTTGCGGAGGAAGAGGGGCAGCGCTACAAGGCCACCTTCCTCGGCTCGGGGGCGCTGATCGGGCAGTTCGACGTGCGCTGGCTCGACCAGCAGGATGCCGACGGCATCGCGATGCGCGACGCGATGCGCGCTGCCGGCCTCGACCCCGCGACGATCCCCGCGCTGCAGCGCGACCCGTCGCGGTACCTCGGCTTCGTCGAGGTGCACATCGAGCAGGGGCCGGTGCTCAACGAGCTCGACCTGCCGCTGGGCGTCGTCACGTCGATCAACGGCAGCGTGCGCTACCTGGGCGAGGTGATCGGCATGGCCAGCCACGCCGGCACGACGCCGATGGACCGCCGCCGCGATGCCGCGACCGCGGTGGCCGAGCTGGCGCTGTACGTGGAGAAGCGCGCTGCGGCGCAGCCGCACCTCGTCGGCACGGTGGGCATGCTGACGGTGCCGAACGGCTCGATCAACGTCGTGCCGGGCCGCTGCCGCTTCAGCCTCGACCTGCGCGCCACCACCGACGAGGCGCGTGATGCGCTGGCCCGCGACGTCGTCGCCGAGCTGGAGCGCATCTGCGGGCGGCGCGGCCTGCAGCACACGCTGGAAGAGACACTGCGCGCCAGCGCCGCGCCGAGCGATGCGGCCTGGCAGGCCCGCTGGGAGCGCGCGGTCGAGGCCGGCGGCTTGCCTGTGCACCGCATGCCCAGCGGCGCCGGCCATGACGCGATGAAGCTGCACGAGGTGATGCCGCAGGCGATGCTGTTCGTGCGCGGCGGCAACTCCGGCATCAGCCACAACCCGCTGGAAACCATCACCACCCACGACGCACAGCTGTGCGTCGAAGCCTTCCAGCACCTGCTGGATCACCTGGAGACGACATGAGCGACGACCTCTGCGCGCGCCTCGATGCGTGGATCGACGCGCACTTCGATGAACAGACCCGCTTCCTGCAGGCGCTGGTGCAAGTGCCCACCGACACGCCGCCGGGCAACAACGCGCCGCATGCCGAGCGCACGGCGGCCCTGCTGCAGGGCTTCGGCTTCGAGGCTGAACGGCACGTGGTGCCGGGCGACGAGGTGCGCGCGGCCGGCCTGGAGAGCATCACCAACCTGATCGTGCGGCGTCGTTACGGCGACGGTCCGACCATCGCGCTGAACGCGCACGGCGACGTGGTGCCGCCCGGCGAGGGCTGGTCGCACGGCCCGTACAGCGGCGACATCGAGGGCGGCAAGCTCTACGGCCGCGCGGCGGCCGTCAGCAAGAGCGATTTCTCGACCTACACCTTCGCGGTGCGCGCGCTCGAGGCGTTGGGCGTGCCGCTGAAGGGCGGCATCGAGCTGCACTTCACCTACGACGAGGAGTTCGGCGGCGAGCTCGGCCCCGGCTGGCTGCTGAAGCACGGCCTGACGAAGCCCGACCTGCTGATCGCCGCCGGCTTCAGCTACCAGGTGGTGACGGCGCACAACGGCTGCCTGCAGATGGAGGTGACGGTGCACGGCCGGATGGCGCATGCGGCGATCCCCGACACCGGCATCGATGCGCTGCAAGGCGCGGTCGTGCTGCTGAACGCGCTGTATGCGCAGAACGCGCTGTACCGGCAGGTCACGTCGAAGGTGGCGGGCATCCGCCACCCGTACCTCAACGTGGGGCGCATCGAGGGCGGCACCAACACCAACGTGGTGCCGGGCAAGGTGGTGCTGAAGCTCGACCGCCGGATGATCCCGGAGGAGAACCCGGCCGAGGTCGAGGCCGCGCTGCGCCGGGTGATCGCCGATGCGGCGGCGCAGGTGCCGGGCATCACGGTCGAGATCCGCCGCCTGCTGCTGGCGCATGCGCTGCAGCCGCTGCCGGGCAACCGGCCGCTGGTCGAGGCGCTGCAGCGGCATGGCGAGGCGGTGTTCGGCGAGGCCATCCCGACCTCGGGCTCGCCGCTGTACACCGACGTGCGGCTCTACAGCGAGCGCGGCATCCCGGCGGTGATCTACGGTGCCGGGCCGCGCACCGTGTTCGAGAGCAACGCGAAGCGGGCCGATGAGCATGTGGTGCTCGACGACCTGCGGCGTGCCACGAAAGTGGTGGCGCGCACCTTGCATGACCTCCTGAAGGGCTGAAACGCCGATCCACCGGAGACCTCGCATGTTCGCTCGCCTGCTGGCCCTCGCCGCCGCCTTCCTCGCGCAAGGCGCCATCGCCCAGGACACCCCGATCAAGTTCCAGCTCGACTGGCGCTTCGAAGGCCCGGCGGCGATGTTCCTGGTGCCGGCCGCGAAGGGGTATTTCAAGGCCGAGAAGCTCGACGTGACGATCGACGCCGGCAACGGCTCGGGCGGCGCGGTCACGCGGGTCGCGTCGGGGGCGTACGACATGGGCTTCGCCGACCTCGCGGCGCTGATGGAGTTCCACGCCAACAACCCGACCGCGCCGGACAAGCCGGTCGCGGTGATGATGGTCTACAACAACACGCCGGCCGCGGTGCTGGCGCTGAAGAAGTCCGGCATCAGGGCGCCGGCCGACCTGAACGGCAGGAAGCTCGGCGCACCGGTGTTCGATGCCGGCCGCAAGGCCTGGCCGATCTTCGCGAAGGCCAACGGCATCGGCAACGTGGCCTGGACCGCGATGGACCCGCCGCTGCGCGAGACGATGCTGGTGCGCGGCGACATCGACGCGATCACCGGCTTCTCGTTCACCTCGCTGCTGAACCTCGAGGCGCGCGGCGTGAAGGCCGACGACGTCGTCGTGCTGCCTTACCCGCAGTTCGGCGTGAAGCTCTACGGCAATGCGGTCATCGTGTCGCAGGCGTTCCTGAAGAAGCGCCCGGACGCGGTGAAGGCCTTCCTGCGCGCGTTCGCGAAGGGCATGAAGGACGTGGTGGCCGACCCGGCTGCCGCGGTCGCCACCGTGAAGGCGCGCGACGGCATCGTCAACGAGGCGCTGGAGCTGCGGCGCCTGAAGCTCGCGCTCGATGCGACGGTGCTGACGGCCGATGCGCGGGCCGAGGGCTTCGGGGCGGTGCTGGCGCCGCGGCTGAGCCTGATGGCCAGCCAGGTGTCGGACGCGTTCGGCACCAAGGAGCGTGTGAACCCGGCGGCGGTCTGKGCCGACGGCTACCTGCCCGATGCGGCCGCGCGCAACCTGTTCGCGGTGGTCCGGAAGTAGCGCATGTCAGGGCACCACGGCCGACAACTGGAACATCAGCGCCGAGTTGCCGAGCACGTTGACCTGGGTCGACAGCGCCGGCGTCAGCTGCCAGCCGACCGTCAGCACCAGCCCGGGCGAGAAGCCCTTGTAGTTCAGCGGCACCTTGTCGTCGAACGGCGCCTTGTAGCCGTAGATCAGGCCGGCGGTCCACTGCGCGTAGAGCCGGTTCCAGTCGCTGAAGTCGGTCAGGCGCTGGCCGACGTAGGCGTAGGCGCTCGGCTGGCCGAACGAGTTGCTGAAGTAGGTGAGGCCCGAGACCACGCCGTTCGGCCGCTCGCGTTCGAGGCCGACCATCCACACGTAGCGGTGGTCCGGATCGCGCGAGTAGTGGTAGGTGGCCGGCGAGTACATCAGGCGCCAGACATCGGCGGCGGGTGCGACGTCGGCGGCGGGGGCGGCTACAGTGGCCGGCGGCGCCTCGGGCGCGTCCGGGGCAGCGGGTACGGTTTGCGCAGGGGTGCAGATCGACACGCCGCAGGCGCACACGGCAGACGCCAGGGCAGGAAACTTCATGGCGCTGATTGTCGCGAACTCTCGACCCCGTTTCTGGAGCCAGCTGTCCAGGCGTGTCGGATGGCTGTGCTCATTGATGTCATGCGTTGTCATGCTGCAGGGCTGCGCGTGGTGGGACCTGAAGCAGAGGCAATGGGTGTTCCGACCCTCGCCGGGGCAGCCGGCCGACGTGGTGCTGCGGCCGGGCGACGTGTCGTACGCGGTGGCGGTGCCTGGGGCAACACCCGGGGCGCAGGACCGGCTGCAGCTGTGGTGGATGCCGAATGCCGACCCGCAGGCGCCGACGCTGCTGTACCTGCACGGCACCTTCCGCGCGCTGTACCGCAACCTGCCGAAGATCGACGCGCTGCGCGATGCCGGCTTCTCGGTGCTGGCCGTCGACTACCGCGGCTGGGGCGAGAGCACGCCCCTCGTGCCGTCGGAGGCGACGATCCTGGCCGATGCCGACATCGCGTGGGCCGAGCTGGTGAAGCACCAGCCCGATCCGCGGCGGCGCGTGATCTTCGGTCATTCGATGGGCGGCGGCGTGGCGGTTGACCTGGCGAGCCGCCAGCACGCCGGGCGCGACTACGGCGGCCTGATCCTCGAGTCGACCTTCACGCGGTTGCCCGACGTGGCCGCCGAGCTGGGCGCGATCGGCACGGTGGTGTCGTGGCTCGCCAACGAGCAGTTCGATTCGGTCGACAAGATCGGCCGCATCGACGCGCCGATCCTGATCATGCACGGCAGTGCCGACGACACGGTGCCGGTGACGCTGGGCCGCAGGCTGCGCGATGCGGCGCCGGCCGGCACGCGCTGGGTCGAGTTCAGCGGCGGCTCGCACAGCCGGCTGCACAGCGAAGATCCGGCGCTGTACCGCGAGGCGGTCAAGTCGCTGATCGCGCGCCTTGCGGCCCCTTCACCCCCTTCATCGGCTGCATCCGTCGCATCCCCATGAGCCTGTCCACGCCGCCCTTCGTCGATTTCCGCAACGTCTGGCTCGCCTACAACGATGAACTGCTCGCGCGCCGGCAGTTCGCGATCGAGGACATCTCGCTGCAGGCGCAGCCCGGCGAGTTCATCGCGATCGTCGGGCCCTCGGGCTGCGGCAAGTCGACCTTCATGAAACTCGCGACCGGCTTGAGGCGGCCGTCGCTGGGCACGGTGGTGGTCGACGGCCGCGAGGTCGCCGGCCCGCTGAAGATCACCGGCATGGCGTTCCAGGCGCCTTCGCTGCTGCCGTGGCGCAGCACGCTGCGCAACGTGCTGCTGCCGCTGGAGATCGTCGAGCCGTACCGCTCGCAGTTCCGCGCCCGGCGCGGCGAGTACGAGGCGAAGGCGCGCGCGCTGCTCGCAAGCGTCGGCCTGGCCGGCTACGAGGACAAGTTCCCGTGGCAGCTGTCCGGTGGCATGCAGCAGCGGGCGTCGATCTGCCGTGCGCTGATCCACGAGYCGAAGATGCTGCTGCTCGACGAGCCGTTCGGCGCACTCGATGCGTTCACGCGCGAGGAGCTGTGGTGCACGCTGCGCGACCTGCACGCGGTGCAGCGCTTCAACGTGATCCTGGTGACGCACGACCTGCGCGAGGCGGTGTTCCTCGCCGACACGGTGCATGTGATGACCCGCGGCCCGGGGCGCATGCAGGTGCGCCGCGAGATCGGCTTCGAGCGCCCGCGCGAACTCGCGCTCACCTACACCCGCGAGTTCAGCGACGTGGTGCTCGAGTTGCGCGAGCACATCGGCAGCATCCGCCGCGCGCCGGAGGCGGTGTCGTGACGGGCCGGCGCGAGCGCCTGGCGCCGTGGCTGCTGCTGGCCGCGGTGCTGCTGCTGTGGGAGCTGGCGTGCCGCGGCTTCGGCATCTCCGACTTCATCTTCCCGAGCCCGTCGCGCATCGCGCAGCAGCTGTGGGAGTTCCGCGCGGTGATCGCCGCGCATGCGTGGCGCACGTTCTGGGTCACGATGCTGGGCTTCGGCCTGGCGATCGTGGTCGGCGTGCTGCTGGGGTTCCTGGTCGGCAGCTCGCGGTTGGCGTATGCGGCGATGTACCCGCTGATGACGGCCTTCAATGCGCTGCCGAAGGCGGCCTTCGTGCCGATCCTCGTCGTGTGGTTCGGCATCGGCGTCGGGCCGGCGGTGCTGACGGCGTTCCTGATCTCGTTCTTCCCGATCACGGTCAACATCGCGACCGGCCTGGCGACGCTGGAGCCGGAGCTGGAGGACGTGCTGCGCGTGCTGGGCGCGCGGCGTACCGATGTGCTGCTGAAGGTCGGGCTGCCGCGCTCGATGCCGTATTTCTACGCGTCGCTGAAGGTGGCGATCACGCTGGCCTTCGTCGGCACGACGGTGTCGGAGATGACGGCCGCCAACGAAGGCATCGGCTACCTGCTGATCTCGGCCGGCTCGTCGATGCAGATGGGGCTGGCGTTCGCCGGGCTCGCGGTGGTGGGCGCGATGGCGATGGCGATGTACGAGCTGTTCGCGATCATCGAGCGGCGCACGACGGGCTGGGCGCATCGGCGGGCGGGTGCGGCATGAGCGATTTCTCGAACCCCGATCCGACGCACGAGCAGAGGCTGCGGCATCTGCGGCGTGCGAACGAGGTGGCGCGGCGGGCGATGGGCCTGGGTCGCCATCCGTTCGGCGCGCTGCTGGTGGCGCCGGACCACGAGACGGTGCTGGCCGAGCAGGGCAACATCGACACGGTGCAGCACGCCGAGGCCACGCTCGCACGGCATGCCTCGCTGAACCATGCGCCCGGGTTCCTGTGGAACTGCACGCTGTACACGACGGTGGAGCCGTGCGCGATGTGCGCCGGCACGCAGTACTGGGCGCACATCGGGCGGTTGGTGTATGGCGTGTCGGAGGCGGCGCTGCTCGCGATCACCGGCGCGCATCCCGACAACCCGACGCTCGACCTGCCGTGCCGCGAGGTGTTTGCGCGCGGGCAGAAGGCGGTGCGGGTGTGGGGGCCGGTGGGGGAGGTGGAGGCGGAGCTGCTCCAGCTGCATCAGACGTTCTGGTCCGCGAGCCCGTAGCCCGGGTGACAACCCGGGATCGTGGACCACGAATCCCGGATTCGCATCCGGGCTACGGTGAATAGGGCGCTGCCAACCCCACATACGCCTTGCGCAGCGGCGCCGCATAGTCCCCGCGCTTGCTCGTCCCGAGCCCGATCGCGACCAGCCCCTCGGCCAGCTTGACGGCCGCCGCGACGCCGTCGACCACCGGCACGCCGAGCTCGGCCTGCAGCCGCGCACACAGGTCGGCCATGCCGGCGCAGCCCAGCACGATCGCGCCGGAGCGGTCGCGCTCCAGCGCCTGCCGGGCGCTCGCGAGGATGCGTGCATAGGCGTCGCTCGCCGGGTCGTCGAGTTCCAGCACCGCGATGTCGGTGCCGTGGATGCCGCGGCAGCGGCGCTCGAAGCCGTACTGCAGCACCAGGTGCTCGGCGATCACGCAGGTGCGCGTGAGCGTCGTGACGACCGAGAAGCCGGTGGCCACGAGCGACGCGCAATGGAACGCCGCCTCCGCGATGCCGATCACCGGCCCGCGTGCCAGCTCGCGCGCCGCATGCAGGCCGGGGTCGCCGAAGCACGCGATGACGTGCGCATCGGCGCCCAGCACCTCGCCCGCGCGCACCTGTTCGGCCACGCCGGCGGCGGCCCACACGTCGTCATGGTGCCCCTCGATCGACGGTGCGCCAAAGCTCGGTTGCACCGCGTCGATCACGGTGCCGGGCGCGGCGACCGCGCGCGCGGCCTCGCCGATCTTGGCGGTCATCGACGCGCTGGTGTTGGGGTTGATCAGGCGGATCTTCATCGTCGGCTCCTCGGGTCTGTGGGCTGCTTTGTATACAAAGCGGGCCCGGGTATCGCCATCAGCTGAGCAAGTCGTGCGCCCGTTCCAAGGCGTGCCGTCGCCCCAAAATCGGGCGATGCCAGAGGCCAACTTGCGCACTTGGTGCAAGCCGCAGTGCTGGATCGGCCAAGCAGCCGCCGCGGAACCGGCTCTGCCGGGCCGCWGGTGGCGCCCCCTGGGGGGAGGCGCCGAAGGCGCTTCGGGGGGAGCGTCATCTGGCACATGCTTTGCATACATGGGCGACCATGAAGCCCGACTCGTCCCTGGTGCTCACCTCGCTGGTCAAGCGTTACGGCGACACGGTCGCCGTCGACGGCATCGACCTGACGATTCCCTCCGGCAGCTACTGCTGCCTGCTGGGGCCCTCGGGCTGCGGCAAGACCTCGACGCTGCGCATGATCGCCGGCCACGAGCTCGCGAGCGACGGGCAGATCCTGCTCGGCGGCAAGTACATCACCTACAGCGCCGCCGCCGACCGCGGCACCGCGATGATGTTCCAGAGCTACGCGCTGTTCCCGCACCTGAGCGTGCTCGACAACGTCGCGTTCAGCTGGAAGATGCGCGGCAAGCCGCCCGCCGAGCGCCATGCGCGGGCGCGCGAACTGCTCGCGCTGGTCGCGATGACGCCCTACCTCGCTCGCCTGCCGAGCGAACTCTCCGGCGGCCAGCAGCAGCGCGTGGCGCTGGCGCGCGCGCTGATGACCGAGCCGCGCGTGCTGCTGCTCGACGAGCCGCTGTCGGCGCTCGATCCGTTCCTGCGCGTGCAGATGCGCGCCGAGCTGAAGCGCTGGCAGCAGGAGCTCGGCTTCACCTTCGTGCACGTGACGCACTCTCAGGAAGAGGCGATGGCGCTGGCCGACCAGGTGGTCGTGATGAACCAGGGCCGCATCGAGCAGACCGGCTCGCCGCGCGAGGTGTTCAACGCGCCGCGCAGCGAGTTCGTCGCACGCTTCATGGGCGCGCACAACGTGATCGCGTCGCCGGCCGGCCGCATCGCGGTGCGCTCCGACCGCATGCGGCTGCAGCACCATGCCGACACCGAAGGCCACGCCGCCGCGGTGCGCGCCGTCGAGTACCAGGGCACGTACGTGCAGGTCAGCCTCGCGCCGCACGGCGAGGCGGCCGATGCGCACTGGACGGCCACCGTCTCCGACGCCAGCTTCGACGCCGCGCCGTTCGCGCCCGGCGACACCGTCTACGTCAGTTGGGCCGCGCACGAGGCGCATGCGCTGGCTTGAATCCTTTCCGTTCCCACAAACACCCCGAGGAGCCTTCCATGTCCGACCACAACGATCCGACCGCCACACCGAAGCTCGGCCGCCGCACGCTGCTGAAGGGCGCGGCCGCCGCCGGCGGCACGCTGGCCTTCCCGTTCGTGCATGCGCAGGAGAAGATCACGCTGCGCTACCTGGGYACYGCGGTGAACCAGGACAAGGCCATYGCCGASAAGTTCAAGGCCGACACSGGCATCRMGATCCAGTACRTCSCSGTSACCACYGACGACGTGACCAAGCGCGCCGTCACCGCGCCGAACTCGTTCGACCTGATCGACACCGAGTACTTCTCGCTGAAGAAGATCCTGCCGACCGGCAACCTGCTGGGCATCGACACCAAGCGCATCAAGAACGCCGACAAGATCACGACGCTGTTCACCAAGGGCGAAGTCGGCGGCAAGAAGGTCGGTGACCAGGGCACCGCGCCGAAGAAGGTGATGTACGTCGCATCCCCCACCGCGAAGGACTTCGCGAAGGAGCCGACGCAGTTCATGACGCTGATCCCGACCGTCTACAACGCCGACACGCTGGGCATCCGGCCCGACCTGATCAAGCGCCCCATCGAGAGCTGGAAGGAACTGCTGAACCCCGAGTTCAAGGGCAAGGCCGCGATCCTGAACATCCCGTCGATCGGCATCATGGACGCGGCGATGGTGGTGGAGGCGGCGGGCCTCTACAAGTACCCCGACAAGGGGAACATGACGAAGAAGGAAATCGACCTGACGATCAAGACCCTGATCGAGGCGAAGAAGGCCGGCCAGTTCCGCGCGCTGTGGAAGGATTTCAACGAGAGCGTGAACCTGATGGCCTCGGGCGAGGTCGTGATCCAGTCGATGTGGTCGCCGGCCGTCACCGCGGTGCGCACCAAGGGCATCGCCTGCACCTTCCAGCCGCTGAAGGAGGGCTACCGCGCGTGGGCCGCCGGCTTCGGCGTGCCGAAGACGGTGAGCGGCAAGAAGGCCGACGCGGTCTACGAATTCATCAACTGGTTCCTCGACGGCTGGGCCGGCGCGTACCTGAACCGCCAGGGCTACTACAGCGCGGTGCTGGAGACCGCGAAGGCCAAGATGGAAGCCTACGAATGGGCCTACTGGATGGAAGGCAAGGCGGCCGCGCAGGACATCAAGTCGCCCAACGGCGACCTGCTGGCCAAGGCGGGCAGCGTGCGCGACGGCGGCAGCTACGAGACGCGCATGGGCGGCATCGCCTGCTGGAACGCGATCATGGACGAGAACGCGTACATGGTTCAGAAGTGGAATGAGTTCGTAGCTGCATGAGCCCCCCAGTCGCTTCGCTCCTGCCCCCAAGGGGCGCCACCCCTGGGCCCGGCAAAGCCGGATCCCGGGGCGTTGCTTGATCCCATGAAGCCCACTCGTCTGCCAGCGTGGTTGCAGGCCACACCATTCGCCATGGTGTTCCTGCTGTTCCTGGTGCTGCCGCTGCTGCTGGTGGTGACGGTGAGCTTCTGGCGCGCCACCGACTACGAGCTGATCCCGGCCTTCACCTGGCAGAACTACCTCGACGTCTTCAACGAGACCACGGTCCGCACCTACCTGTCGACGCTGAAGTYCTGCTTCCTCGTCTGGCTCGTCACGCTGCTGATCGGCTTCGCGGTGGCGTATTTCCTCGCGTTCCACGTGCGCTCGGTCGGCGCGCAGACGCTGCTGTTCATCCTGTGCACCGTCCCGTTCTGGACCTCCAACGTGATCCGCATGATCTCGTGGGTGCCGCTGCTCGGGCGCAACGGGCTGATCAACCAGGGGCTGCAGGCGATCAACGTGATCGATTCGCCGATCGAGTGGCTGCTGTTCAGCGATTTCTCGGTGGTGCTCGCCTTCGTGCACCTCTACACGATGTTCATGATCGTGCCGATCTTCAACTCGATGATGCGCATCGACCGCGCGCTGATCGAGGCGGCACGCGATTCCGGCGCGAGCGGCTGGCAGACGGTGTGGAACGTCGTCGTGCCGCTGAGCCGCACCGGCATCATCATCGGCTCGATCTTCGTCATCACCATCGTGATGGGCGACTTCGTGACGATCGGCGTSATGGGCGGCCAGCAGATCGCCTCGRTCGGCAAGATCATCCAGGTGCAGACCTCGTACCTGCAGTTCCCGATGGCCGCGGCCAATGCGGTGATCCTGCTGGCGGTGGTGCTGATGATGATCTGGGGCCTGACCCGGCTCGTCGACATCCGGAAGCAACTCTGATGCACGCCGACAAGCGCCCGCGCAGCTTCTACGCCCTCGCCGCGGTGTTCGGCGCGTTCGTGCTGTTCCTCTACGGCCCGATGATCACGATCTTCGTGCTCAGCTTCCAGGGCCCCGAAGGCGGGCTCACGTTCCCGATGCGCGGCGCCTCGCTGCACTGGTTCGCGAAGCTGTGGGAGGGCATGGGCGTCGTCGACATTGCGGCCGCGTTCCGGCGCTCGGTGGCGCTGGGCAGTGTCGTGATGCTGCTGACGGTGCTGCTGTCGCTCGGTGCCGGCCTCGCGTTCCGCAAGAAGTTCGCCGGCTCGGGCGTGCTGTTCTACACCTCGGTCGCGAGCCTGATCATGCCGTCGATCGTGGTCTCGCTCGGCATCGGGCTGCAGTTCCGGCTGATCGACACCGCGTTCAAGGGCGTGCTGGAGAGCGTCGGCGCGAGCGGCCTGCTCGAGGGCTACGGCACCGCGATGGGGCTGTACACCTCGGCGCTCGGCGCGCACATGACGTGGACGCTGCCGTTCGGGCTGCTGATCATGCTGGCCGTCTTCAACCGCTTCAATCCGGCCTTCGAGGAAGCGGCGGCCGACCTGGGTGCCACGCCGTGGCAGAGCTTCCGCCACGTGGTGCTGCCGCTGATCGCGCCGAGCCTGGTGGGGGTCGGCATGTTCGGCTTCACGCTGAGCTGGGACGAGATCGCGCGCACCTCGCAGGCGATCGGCGACGTCAACACGCTGCCGCTGGAGCTGCAGGGGCTGACCAGCACCGTCACCACGCCGGCCATCTACGCGCTCGGCACGGTGACGACGGTGGTGTCGTTCGCGGTGATGGGATGCACGCTGGCGCTGGTGAAGTTCCTCGGCAAGCGGCGCGGCGCCTGACGATGGCCGAAGCGTCCGCGGCGACCGGGGGTGCCGATCGGGTCTATGAGGCGATCTATGCGGCGGTGATCGACCACCGCCTCGCGCCCGGTTCGCGGCTGCGCGAGGAGGAGCTGGCGCAGACCTTCGAGGTCTCGCGCACGCTGGTGCGCCAGGCGCTGCACAAGCTCGCGCAGGACGGCGTGATCGTGCTGCGGCCGAACCGCGGCGCGCAGGTGCCCGAACCGACGCGGCGCGATGGCGAGCATGTGTTCGATGCACGGCGGGTGGTGGAGTGCGAGGTGGCGCGGCGGCTGGCCGGCAAGCTGAGTGCCGAGCAGCTGGCCGAGCTGCGCCAGCTGGTCGAGGCCGAGGCGCGGGCGACGAAGTCGCAGAACAAGCAGGAGGCGATCCGGCTGTCGGGCGAGTTCCACCTGAAGCTCGCGCGCATGAGCGGCAACCCGATCTTCGTGCGGCTGCTCGAGGAGCTGCTGCCGACCACCTCGCTGCTGATGGCGCTCTACAAGTCGCCCGGCGAGCCGATGTGCGTCGCACACAGCCACCAGCAACTGCTGCAGGTGATCGCGAAGGGCGCCGGCGCGGGCGCGTCGA
The DNA here is from genome assembly GCF_056405435.1 of Rhizobacter sp. P1_G5. Classification (NCBI taxonomy): domain Bacteria; kingdom Pseudomonadati; phylum Pseudomonadota; class Betaproteobacteria; order Burkholderiales; family Sphaerotilaceae; genus Rhizobacter; species Rhizobacter sp. P1_G5. Next base: position 43,971 of record NZ_JBFUCB010000003.1, read on the forward strand.
CCGAGATGCGGCGGCACCTGAACGAGATCGAGCGCAGCCTGTCGCAACCGGTGGCGAAGGCGGTGCCGGCGTTGCGGGATGTGTTTCGAGGGTATCGCTCGTAGGCCATCTATCCGTTCGGTCAGAGGCACGCGAAGCGATACACCCCGTCAGCATCCACCGAGCGCACGAGCTTCCCCGCCAGCCACAGCGCATGCAGGTGCGCGATCGATTCGCCCATCGCGAACGTCGTCTGGTGCAGGTCGAGCTTGCGGGTGAACAGCACCGTGAGCAGATCGGCCGCGCTCTGCGGCGCCTCGGCGCACGCCTTCATCACGTCAGCGAAGCGATCGTCGTGGTGCGTCACCAACTGCTGGATCCGCGTGTGCATGCCGCGGAACGGCCGGCCGTGCGACGGCAGCACCAGCGTGTCGGCCGGCAATGACGCGTAGCGCTGGATCGACGCCAGGTACAGCGGCAGCGGATCGGCCTCCGGCTCCAGGTCGATCACGCTGACGTTGGTCGAGATGCGCGGCAGCAGCATGTCGCCCGAGATCAGCACGCCGAGCCCGGCGCAGTGCAGCGACATGTGCTCCGGCGCATGCCCGTAGCCGGAGATGCACTGCCAGCCGTGCCCGCCGATCGTCAGCACCATGCCGTCGAGCAGCCGGCGGAACGCGGCCGGCACCTGCGGCACCATCGTCGCGTAGTAGTTGCTGCGCGCCTTGATCCTGGCCACGGCCTCCGGATCGGTCAGCCCGTGGCCGGCCATGAACTTCGCCGCCGCCTCGCCGCCGAAGCCGGTGGTGGAGGTGCTGGCCAGCCGCGCCGCGTTGTAGTCGGTCGCGCTGATCCACAGCCGCACGTTCCAGCGCTCGGTCAGCCAGTGCGCCAGCCCCATGTGGTCCGGGTGCATGTGGGTCACGATCACGCGCAGCACCGGCAGGCCCTGCAGCTCGGTCTCGAACACCTGCTCCCAGGCCGCCTTCGTCGCGTCGTTGGTGATGCCGCAGTCGACGATCGTCCAGCCGGCGCGGCCCTCGATCTCGTCGCGCAGCAGCCAGAGGTTGATGTGGTCCAGCGCGAAGGGCAGCTGCATGCGCAGCCAGCGCACGCCGGGCGCCACCTCCAGCGTCCGGCCCGCCTCGGGCAGGTTCTCGCCCAGCGGGTACTGCAGCTGTCGCTCGAGCTCGTTCATCGGCTTGGTCGGTGATGTCATGGGGCGGCTACACTTTACGTATACGTCAATCAGCCGATTCTAGGTTTTCATGCCGCACGCTGCTGTCGCCGAGGTGYCCGCCACCTCGTCCACCCCGGGAATCACCTACACGATCAGCG